>JAGWYI010000031.1 GCA_018969455.1 Bacteroidota bacterium
TGGCCATTATTTGCAAGCTCTTGCCATTTTGCATTTCAAAGACTGGCTGGAAGAAAGGGAACAAGCCATCCCCGAAAATTATCAGGAGCCTGAAATCGACCCCTCAATACGTCCCACCCAGGAAAACATGCGCTCCACCCGCGCCGACATCCTGTCCTGGCGGCGACCTGCACGCAGCGAAGAACTGTCCTTTAAAAGTACAACCGAGAAATTCAGATGGCAACAAATGCGCGCCATAGAACGCCGTATTGCCGATGGAGAACCTATCCAGGGACGCCCTCGCTCCAAACAACCCTTGTGGTTTATTTATACTGCCATTGGCGTGCTTCTTGTTGTACTTGCTTACATAGCCTTCGATTTCCGCTCCCGGGCCCAGGCGCCACAACAGGTATATGAATCCAACTTCAATCCACCTAATAGCATTGTAAACGATCTGCAACGCCTTCAACAAGCCGATTCAAGTATTCAGGAAGGCAGCAGCCCCTGCCTCGAACGCCTGAAAGCCGCCGATAAACCCTACCAACAACAACAATTTAGCGCAGCTGCTGAAATTCTGGAGGAAATCGCCGACAACGAAAGCAGTGCTGATTGTCAGTCTGATGCGCTTTTCTACCTGGCCATCATTGCGCTTCAACGCGATCAGCCTACCGTTACCCTCCAATGCCTCGCCAAAATAGATAATATCGAACGCTACGGCGAAGACTTGTACTGGTACCAGGCACTTGCTTTCGTTAAAATTGCCGCCAAAAACCCCGACCTGCGCGAAAAAGCAGCCGGCGCCGTCGAACGCGCCCGATCCAACACATCCGACCCCAAACGCCGTAACCAGGCCGAAAAAATGCTGAAAGAACTCGTCGAACAATAAGGCCGCCCATGCAACTGCTCAAGCAATATTTTCCCGACTTAAGCCCCGAACAACTGGAACGCTTTGCCCAGCTAAGTCCACTCTATGCCGATTGGAATACAAAAATAAATGTCGTTTCCCGCCAGGACATCGAAAACCTGGAAGAACGACACATCCTCCATTCCCTCGCCATTGCCCATTATTTTTCCTTTAAACCGGGGGCAAAAATTCTCGACCTGGGCACAGGCGGCGGATTTCCCGGCATTCCACTGGCCATTTTTTTTCCCGAAACCGATTTTACCCTGGTAGACAGCATCGGTAAAAAAATAACGGTGGTAAAAGAAATTGCCGACGCCCTCAAACTGAAAAATGTCATCGCCAAACACGCCCGGGCAGAAGAATTAAAACAAGCCGCCTATTTCGACTTTGTGGTGACCCGCGCCGTGGCGCCGCTCGATAAATTGCTACAGTGGAGCCAAAAACTCATCAAAAAAAAGCACCAACACGCCTACCCCAACGGCATCATCGCGCTTAAAGGGGGGAAAATGGACGGCGAAATAGCCGCCCTCCCCGGAGACGGTTTCGATTATACCGAAATTTTTCAAATTCACAAACACTTTAACCTGCCCTTTTTTGAAGAAAAATGGGTGGTGTATCTTCAAGGATAAAAGCCCAATTCCGCTATTATGATCGTTTCCGCAATTGTTGCCGTTACCCAAAACCGGGTTATAGGCAAAGACAACCAGATCCCCTTTTACCTGCCCGCCGACCTGGCGTATTTTAAACGCACGACCCTCAACCACCACGTGATAATGGGGCGCAACAGCTTTCACAGCATCGGAAAACCCCTGCCCAAACGCACCAACATCGTCGTTACACACGATCCGTTTTTCACCGCAGAAGGCGTGCTGGTTGCACACAGCATCGAAGAAGCGCTGGGCATTGCATACGACAACGGCGAAACGGAAGTGTTCATCCTCGGCGGAGGTGTCATTTACGCCGAAAGCATGGATTTGTGGGACAAACTCTACATTACGGATGTAGCGGTTGAAATGGAAGGCGATACGTATTTCCCTGAAATAAATCCGGATGAATGGCGCGAAACCTGGCGCGAAGCCCACGAACCCGATACCAAAAACGCCTGGCCTTATGTTTTCCGCATCCTGGAGCGCGTGGAAGATCCTAACGACGAAACGACAGAATAACATGCATAAACTAGGATTAATCCTCTTTTTTGTCCTGTTTTTTGCCGGCTTCAGCGCATTACATGCCCAAAAAATGGCAACACGTGATTTGCGCAGCGATCTGGATTTTTTGCAAAAAGCCTTTTATCAAGGACATCCGGGCGCTTTCCTGTTCAACACACGCGACTCCCTCCAGCTTTTTTTCCAGGATTTGAGCGCCCACCTCAAGGGCGATTCGGTGCCGGTAGCGCAAGCCATGGTCACGGTCATGCTCGCCACCGCGCGCCTGCGCGAAGGCCATACTTCGGTACTCACACCGTTTTATACCGACAAAACCGTTGTCATTCCGTTTACGGTCCAAATCATTCATGATCAGGCTTTTATATTGGGAAATTACAGCGGCGACACCACCCTTAAACGCGGAACGGAATTGCTCGAAATCAATGGCATATCCTCCGCAAGCGTTATTCGCCTCGGATATTTGTTGCACAGCGGGGACGGGTACAACAACAGTTTTCAACATGCCATCGCCTCCATCTATTTTCCACGCCATTATTCCCTGCTTTTTGGCGCCCGCGCCCGAAACCGCATTAAGGTTCGATACGCTGATGGAAGCACCGCTTTCGTGGATGCGCCCGGACTGCCCCGGGCAGAATTAATCAAACGGATGCGCAGCGGCGCCAAACCCCCGCCTGCCGAGCGGACCATCCTGCGTTACCGGGACATGATTTTGCGTCAGGACACCCTTTTCCCCCGTTTGGCCATTTTGCAACTGGGCGGTTTTCCAAGCGGGAAGTACAAGAAATTTTACAGAAAAGCCTTTCACTGGATCCAAAAACACCAGATCAGCGACTTAGCCATTGATTTGCGCTACAATACCGGTGGCAACGTGCACAACATGGAATATTTATGCGCCAACATCCTGGATACCAGCTTCCAATATGCCTATGAGCGTCAAAAACATACGCATATAGCACAATTCTTTGACCTGCGCGGCAAATTTGTGATCGGATTGATCTGGATGAAATACCATTTATCGCCAGGCTTAAAGCGTGCCGACAAAAGCGACCAACTCGTGCGCATTTGGGAAACAAAACCGCGAAGAAAAAACAATTTCAATGGTCGGGTGTGGGTCTTTACCAATGGATATTCCTTTTCTTCGGCCAGTATGGCGGCCAGCTTTTTGAAAAACCGCGGGCACGCACAGGTGATTGGCTCCGAAACCGGCGGAAACGAAGCGGGCAATTGCGGCGGCGGGTACCCCAAACTGATTTTGCCCAAATCCAGGTTTAAAATTCGTTTTCCCCTGATGCACTTGCATTATGGAATCGGTAAAAACGACACGGGACAGGGCGTAAAGCCCGATATTGCGGTAACATACACCTTAAAAGACGTGTTGGATGACGAAGACCTGGAACTTAAGCGCCTGTATGCCATTTTGCAACAACAAAAAAAGAAATAAGGACTATGGAAGACTGGGAACTCGATTTTGAATGGTTGAAGGTGCGGCATTACATCAAAGATGCACTTCAACATGCACAATTGCCTGATTTGAATGTCGTATTGCTTTTAATTGGCATTCAGGAGTTGGGGCGCTGGAAAAAGGGGTTTACCAAAGAAGAAAAACAGGATTTGATGCACATCGGGGTATGCCGTTTATTGGAATACGACGGCTATTACAAATTTGTAGGCCGCGACGAAGATGGCTGGCCGCATTTCCGGCAAACCCTGGAGATGCCCAAAATGGACGCCAATACCCAGGAAAAAATGCTGAAAGTGAATGCGGTACGATATTTTAAGGCGTTGGATGCGGAGTTGGAGGAGTGATGGAATGTCTTTAATTGCCCACATGCACCAAACGCGCCCGCGCCAAAACCCGAGTATCTACCACCCAGCATACCATATACCAGCCCGGAGGCAAATGTTGTAATGCCAGGGTATGGAAAGTTTCACCTTCCTGGACTGCTACCTCCTGCACCAAAACGCCCTGGGCATTGTACAGACACAAGCGCGCGCGCTCCTGCGCACAGGCGGGAAATGTAATGTTTACCAGCTCATTTGCCGGGTTGGGGGCTATTTGCAAAGCTTTTTCCATCTCCGGCGTATGAACAGCAGTAGCCATGCAAAAGGCCGAATCCAGACAACCATCCGCGCTGACTTTTACGACCCAACCAACCTGTATATTATTTATATCGCCTGGCCCGGCCGCCACCACACTGCCGCTGGAAAGCAGGTCAACCCCGCCATAAATAAACGATCCTGTGGGTTTCAATCCCGCCGGGGCATTATCCGCCCTTGCCCAAATGCTGTCACCTTCGGGTGAAAATTTGTACAGCCAGCCGCCCCAGTCTTTATTATTCGCAGTAGGCGAGCTGTCGTAAGGGCGCCTTTGCCCGGCTAGCAGGTAATTGCCATCGGGGGTTTGAATCATGTCATAAATACCAACGTATCCCAGGTTTTCAGAACCGTAAGGTCCAATATTTTTAATCCATTGCAGTTGTAGGGTACTATCAAATTTCAGGATGCAACATTGAACCTTACTACTACCTTGAGCGTCTTTACCTAAAAAAACACGACCATGCGCAATAAACCCGCCATCTACAGCAGGCATTATTCCTTTTATTACAATCAAGTCCGGGGACTGAGGCCCAACCCAGGTTTTAAGCACCACTCCATTACTATCCAACATCCATAAGCCAGCACGGGAATTATAACCATCAAAAATATCCGGTCCAAAAGTACCGCCCATTAAAAAGCGATTATTTGTAATCTTAATTAAACAATTTCCAGCTTCGTCAGTGTTGTAATTTCCGTAATATTTGAACCATAATACATTGCCCAACTTATCCACCCTGCGAATAAAACCATCCTGCTTGTAATTAGGCCTTTGAGCAGCGCCCGCTATCATAAAACCGCTGTCATCTAATTCTATAACTTGATCATATGTTTCATTGAAATTGTTTCCTAAAGGATATTCAAATCTTGAAATAACATTCAAGTCCTTATCTATTTCAACTAATCCAATGGATGATCGACCAAAAACAGCTACTGGAAAAATAAAATGCCCAGTAGATGTCCTTACCAAATCACCACTATAAACATTTGTGCTTAAGTAGGCATCTAAAGAATCTCGATAGAGTCGACTTTGGATTTTATTTCCGTTGCTGTCAATTTTCACCAACAATATTTGGAGGGGCGATGATATAAGGGTAGTGTCATACGCAGAACCGACACAAATAATGGTATCATTTACGACAGCCAAATAGGAAAAGTTATCAATCACAGAATACTGGCTGTAAATTTGATTAAATCCGGGTTGCGAACGCACTTTGCTAACAACCGCCGCTAGGGTAATTATCAAAAAAAAGAACCTGATAGGCATGGCATAAATATTTAAAAAGTGATCCCAAATTAAGTTTATTAGTGCTGGATCACTAATTTAATTGGCTGAGCCATGCTGGAATTGCCAGCAAATATTACATATACGCCAGCGGGCAAATTTGATAAATCCAGCGTATGGCTTGTTATTCCAAGTGGCATAACCGTTTGCATCGCGTTGCGGCCAGTAGCAAGATTAACAATTCTTAAATTCAAATTTTGTGTGTTTTCAGCCTTCTCTATGATGATAGATGCATTAGCTGGATTTGGGAATACTTTTATATCTGCTAAATTAAACTCGTGTTCAATTGACCAATCCCTTCCCTGAACGCCATCACAATTTGCCTCAGCGCTCCTTCCATTCATGTAAAGTACCGCACGGGTAATCGCGCCTGCTGAATTACAAGCGGTCCCCCAACCTGATTGAAGGGCGTCTACAACTGAACTTGGAAGAGCATCAACCGCAACGCCTGCCTGTATGGAAGCGCGTAACATAAAGTATTTAGTTTAAAGTTTTGGTTAAAATTACAATTATCAATTGAACCTCCAAAATATCTGGTCTAATACTTCAAGTCAAACCTCCCTTCGGTGATTTTTAAACTATCCTTGGGATTGTCCTTATTGTACACCGTAAATTTAAAGGTCCCCGAGAAAAAATTATGGATGGTGTCGACTTTCGTTACGGAGAATTGATTTGAATAATTCGTTTTTGAATAGTCAATATTATAACGATCGCCCGATCTATGCATTGAAACGCAAAATCGTTTAGCATCTGATGTATCCGATGATGTATGATAATCCATTGGTTGAAGATAGATTGGTCGAAATTCAAACAACATCCAATCCTGTATTTTTTCATCGATGTCAACTAAATTTAGTTCAATAGAGCTATATTCATCCTTGCCTTTTTCGGAAAACATAACCCTAATATCATTATAAAAAAGTGCCCCCAAAGCCTCCCGTGGCACCCACACCTTACCATTTACCTTACAGCCGATGGTATTTTTGCCTTCCTGGGTGGCAGGTGGCAGTACGGTGTAATCGATCGGGAGTGGACAGGTATAAGTGGGTAGGTCGTTGCTTTTATGGCAAGCCAATATAATGATGCCGATCAAAAATGCAAAAAATGTAATAAGGGAGGATTGAGATTTCATCATGATGGTATTGGGTTAAAATTTGTTGGATGTTTATGCCCTTGTTGACCTTACAAAAATACAGGCATCCCAAGCAGGAACCTAATTTTTACAGCTTGATAAATTAAACCAAAGGGGTTGATAAAATCAACCTGGAGGCGGGTTACATATATGGTTTTATTCCATGGTCTGGTGCCGGGCTAAGCATACCCTAAATAATTCTCCCACCAAACGCCCATCCCGCCTACATTTCTTCCGTACTTTTGAGCAAATTCCTGTTATCCAAACCTTACCCATGCAGCGCGCCCTGCTTTTCCTCCTTTTTTGCCTTGCCCTTTCCTGCAACCACCGGAAAGCCACCGCGATTCAGCTGCAAACTGCCATGGGGGTTTTACACGTGGATTTATACGGCGATACCCCCCAACATCAGCGCCAGTTTTTTGCGCTCGCGGGCGCCCAAGGCAGCGATACCATGCTGTTTACCCAGGTGCTGCGCGACTACCTGATTGCTTTTGAAGCACCCGCCCAACACGCCGACCAACGCAAACGCCTGCTGCCTGAACACCATAGGCCGCTTTGCCGAGGCGTGATTGCTGCTTTTGACACCCTGAAAACCCATGGTCCGGGCGATTTTTTTATCGTACTCGGTCGCCCGCAAACGGATGAAAGCCTCAATAGAATAGAAAAACAGGAAGGCCTTCATTTGTCCGAAAAAGACCGTGCAGCGTATAAAAAATGGGGCGGAATTCCGCAATGGCAAGGCAAATGCAGCGTTTTTGGAAAAGTAACGGCGGGCATGGAAGTAGCCGACCGTATTGCTGCGGTCCCGCGCGATGCGGCCAATCGCCCCCTCTCCCCCATCTGGTTATACTACAAAATACAATAAGCCCTAGAAAAAGGTACACCAGCTGATTCGGATTGCTTACCTTAGCGCTTTCGTAGCGCAATTTGAACAGCATTATGACGGCTTCCGAGCAATTGCTTCAAGATACAGAGCAATACATCAAAGATTTTTTCGCGGCCAATATGTCGCCCGATTATGTATTTCACGACCTTTCGCATACCGCCCAAACGGTTGCGGCAGCCCGAATGATTGGCGAAGGTTTCGAACTCGGCCCGCATGACATGCTGCTGCTTGAAATCGCTACCTGGTTTCATGATACCGGGTATGCACAGGGCCCTGCCGACCATGAAGAACGCAGCTGCCTCAACGTGCAAAAGTTTCTGGATGGCCGTCTCAGCCCAGAAGACATTCAAATAATACTCGGTTGCATTCGAGCAACCAAGGTGCCTCAACACCCAACCACCGTACTCGAACAGGTTATAGCCGATGCCGACTTGAGCCATCTGGGCATGGAAAGTTACTGGGATCGTACCGGCCGTTATCGACAAGAACTAATCCTTACCAGGCAAATTGTCATGAACGACCAGGACTGGATTGATTTCGAAATCAATTTCATGCTGGATCACAGTTATCATACGGTTGTTGCCAACGAATTGTTTAACAAACGCAAAGCCAAACACATCCAGCAACTGCTCAAGCAAAAGCGGCGCCTTAACCCCGATAAGGCTCCTACCCTGAGCGAACTGGCCCTGCTCGACGAAAAGGAGAAAACAGGCTCCCTGCGTCAAATGATTGAAGAGGGTGAAAATGAACTCAAAATGGCGCGTTTCGGACGAGGTGTCGAAACCATGTACCGTACTACTTACCGTACGCATACCAACCTCAGCCAAATGGCCGACAGCAAAGCCAACCTCATGCTTTCGGTAAATGCCATCGTGATTTCCATCCTGGTAAGTAATTTGTTGCCAAAATTGCAAGTAGATGGCAGCCTCGACCTTCGCTTGGTCGTTCCTACAATTATGCTAACCCTGACCTGCATGAGTTCCATGATTTATGCCACCCTCAGTACCCGACCCAAGGTAACTGAAGGAAAGGTCACACGCGATGCCATCAAACAACGCAAAGCCAACTTGTTGTTTTTCGGCAATTTTCACAACATGCCTTTGGAAGAATTCCAATGGGGTGTAAACGAAATGTTGAAAGACCCCGAATTCCTTTACAGCTCGATGAGCCGAGATCTGTACTTTCTCGGTATTGTATTGGCGAAGAAATACCAATACCTGAGCATATGCTATAATATCTTTATGTACGGTTTGATCATCTCCGTTCTGTCCTTCGCAGCAGCATTTGCACTGTAACTGCAGGTAATAACCCATCTTTCATGTCGGCACTTGTCATTATCCCCACTTATAACGAACGCGAAAATATCGAAGCCATTATCCAGGCTGTATTTACCCTTCCCGACCATTTTCACATCCTTATTGTAGATGATGGCTCCCCTGATGGTACTGGACAAATTGTAAAAAACCTCCAGCAAAAATACCCGGATAGCCTTCATCTACTCGAAAGAACCGCAAAAAACGGCCTGGGAAAGGCCTATATAGCTGGATTTTATTGGGGCCTTGATCGAAATTACAATTACTTGATTGAAATGGATGCCGATTTTTCCCATAACCCCTCCGATCTGCCGCGCCTGCTCTCCGAATGCCGCGATAAAGGCGCCGATGTGGCCATCGGATCGCGCTATGTAAAAGGAGGAAAAGTGGAAAACTGGCCCTGGGAACGCCATTTTTACTCCCGGGGAGGCTCTGTCTACACCCGAATCGTTACCCTCATGCCGGTGGCCGACCCAACTGCCGGTTTTGTATGCTGGCGAAGAAAAGTGCTTGAAACCATCAACCTCGAAAAAATCCGATTTGTGGGATATGCATTCCAAATTGAAATGAAATTCGCCGCCTGGGAACTGAACTTCAACATTCATGAAGTACCAATTACTTTTAAAGACCGCGTTCTCGGCGTTTCTAAAATGTCGCTCAAAATTGTACAGGAAGGAATTCTGGGCGTAATGCAAATGCGATGGCGCGGCTTTTTCTATAATTACGGCCATGACACCCCAAAATAACACAAAAAAGCAGAAGAAATTGCTTCTTCTGCCGCACTTGTTCATATGCTTGATAGGAAATATCAACGATTAAAAACCGGTACAGGAATGGCCGGATGCATATAAATATTGCAAATTGAAAACACCTGAAAACAATTTTCGCCTCTTTTCAAATACCACCCCGTCGCCCATAAGTGGGGAGAGGACCAGCCCTACCCCCCAGAATGAGCTGGTCTCTCGTCCACGACATTAAGACCAATTGGCCTTAAGTTATCTTGGTTCGTTTTTTCTATCTAAAAACCTGTACAGACAAGTACTATGCCAAAAGATTATGCCCCACTTGTACTTTTTTAAACATATTTAGGGTATTCTTAAAGTCAAATGACATTTTTTGTTTTTACACTTCTGGTTTCCAAACCCTTACCCTTGCTCTGACCGATACAAGACAATTTGTCAGATTGTATTCAGATGGCACAAGCTTTGAAACAGACCCCTTCATTCACCAACATTTAAGTTATTCCGACTATGCAAAAGGGTACAATTTCAGTCCAAACGGAAAATATTTTTCCAATCATCAAAAAATTCCTGTACTCAGATCACGAGATTTTTCTGCGCGAACTCGTGTCCAACGCCGTAGACGCCACCACCAAACTCCGCATCCTGGCCGAACGCGGTGAAGTGAAAGAGGAGATCGGAGATACCACCATTCAAATCATCCGCGAACCGGAAGCCAAACGCATCATCATCCGCGACCGCGGTATCGGTATGACGGAAGAGGAAGTGCTCAAATACCTTAACCAAATCGCCTTCAGCAGCGCCGCCGAATTTCTGGATAAATACAAAGACAGTAGCATCATTGGCCATTTCGGCCTGGGCTTTTATTCAGCATTCATGGTGGCCGATAAGGTGGAAGTGGTAACCAAATCCTGGAAGCCCGAGGCCCAAGCCGTAAAATGGACCTGCGAAGGAAATCCGGAATTTACCATCGAATCCGTGGAAAAATCCGAGCGTGGCACCGATATTATACTCTATGTCAACGAGGAAAATGCCGACTTCCTCAACAACAATCGATTGCAGGAATTACTCGATAAATACTGCAGCTTCCTGCCCGTTTCCATTCAGTATGGCATGAAAACCGAATATCTCAACGATGAAACCGATGAAGATTCGGAAGATGCCAAAGAACCCAAAACCCAGGAGGTTCCCAATATTATCAATGAAACCCGACCCATTTGGAAAAAAACGCCCTCCGAACTTAAAGAATCCGATTACAAAGACTTCTACCGAAAATTATACCCTTTCGGCGCCGAACCGATGTTCTGGATTCACCTCAACATCGATTATCCCTTCAACTTGACAGGGGTGCTCTATTTCCCAAAACTGAATGCAAGCCTGGAAGCCACCCGAAACAAAATTCACCTGTACTCCAATCAGGTATACGTAACCGACGATGTGCGCGAAATCGTACCCGAATGGTTGCTCCTGCTCCATGGAGTGATTGATTCTCCCGATATTCCACTCAACGTTTCTCGATCCTACTTGCAAAGCGACGGAAATGTGAAAAAAATCAGCGAATACATTACCCGCAAAGTAGGAGACAAACTCAATGAACTGTTCAACCAAGACCGTCCGGCATTCGAACAAAAATGGCGCGACCTGGGTGTTTTCATCAAATATGGCGTTATCTCTGATAAAAAATTTGAAGAAAAAGCCAGCAATTTTACCCTTCTTGAAAACACCAAAGGACAGTTTTTCCTCCTCAACGAATATCAGGATAAGGTAAAAGGCAACCAAACCGACAAACACAATAAAACCGTTTTCATCTATACCAACGACCCTGAAGGACATGACGCACTCGTAAAAGCCGCCTATAACCGGGGTTATGATGTTTTGCGACTCGATACCGTACTCGACAATCACTGGATGCAACATATTGAATACCAAGCAGGTATGAACGTTGTGTTTGTCCGGATCGATTCCGAAACCCTCGATAATCTGGTGCAAAAGGACGAAACCCGTACCTCTGTACTGAGCGAGACCGAAATTGAAACCGTTAAAAAAGTGTTTGAGTCCGTAAGCGGCAAAGACGGTAAGGTAGATTGCAAAGCGCTTAGCCCCGACGACCAACCAGTGGTAATTGTACGGCCCGAATTTATGCGCCGCATGAAGGAAATGCAATCCCTGCAAGGCATGGGAATGGGCGATTTCCCAGACATGTACAATGTGGTGGTGAACACGAACCACCCGCTGGTGGCACAAAAACTGGTAAGTGCACAGGAAACTGATCAGAAAATACTGGCGCAATACCTGTACGATTTGGCGCTGTTGCAGCAAGGCATGCTCAAAGGAGAGGCACTCACACGTTTTATAGGGCTTACGTTGGAGAAAGTATAGGCCGATTTTCGTGTCTGAAGAAATTATTCATGCCGGTGTGCGCTTCTTAAAGCCCCCCGGCATTTTTTTATTCCTGCAATTCAAAAAAAATCCGTTCCAACCTCAAGCGTCGAAACGGATTTTATTTTTATCAGAGGTCTCGAGCGGATTCGAACCGCTGTAGCAGGTTTTGCAGACCTGTGCCTAACCACTCGGCTACGAGACCATATTTTAAAAGCGGATGCAAAGAAACGGTTTTTTTCCCTTACCACGCAAGTATCAAGGGTAAGTTTTTTTTAAAGATAAATCCTGCAATCTTGATTACCTTACATATATTTGGGCGCCTTAACCACTGCCACTTTTTATTTGGCTCGACACACTATTCACTAAACTTTTTACCAAAACATGGGTAAAGAATTACAATTACTCGATTACATTGTTTTCCTGACCTACTTCTGCATCGTGGCTGGTTATGGTTACTGGATTTACCGACAAAAAAAAGCGGAACACGTCAGCACAACCGATTTCTTTCTGGCTGAAGGATCGCTCACCTGGTGGGCCATTGGCGCTTCCCTCATTGCATCCAACATCAGTGCCGAGCAATTCATCGGCATGTCGGGCTCGGGATTTGCCATGGGGCTCGCCATTGCATCCTACGAATGGATGGCTGCCGTAACCTTGCTCGTCGTGGCCGTATTTTTCCTGCCCATTTACCTGAAAAATAAGATTTACACCATGCCCCAATTCCTGGCACAACGATACAGCCCTTTGGTGGCTACCGTTATGGCTGTTTTTTGGCTCTTGGTGTATGTTTTTGTAAACCTGACCTCTATCCTGTACCTCGGCGCCCTGGCAGTAAGCACCATTTCCGGACTGGATTTTACAACCTGCTCCATCGGTTTGTCCATTTTTGCCGTATTCATTACCCTGGGAGGCATGAAAGTAATTGGATATACCGATGTGATTCAGGTTTTGGTACTCATTTTGGGCGGACTGGCCACGACCTACCTCGCGCTCGATCTCGTAGCCCAACACTTTGGCGCGCAAGGCGCATTTGCCGGTCTGAGCAATTTGTACGAAAAAGCGGGCGATCACTTTCACATGATCCTCAATAAAGGCCAAATGATGATGCCTGATGGAAAAGGCGGACTGGAAGATGCTTACGACAAGTTGCCCGGATTGGCCGTTTTAATTGGCGCTATGTGGATTGCCAACCTCAACTACTGGGGCTTCAATCAATACATCACCCAACGCGCCTTGGGCGCCGATTTGCCCACTGCACGCGCCGGCTTGCTCTTTGCCGCCTTCCTGAAACTCCTGATGCCCATCATCGTAGTTATTCCGGGTATCGCCGCCTACCTGCTGTATCGCGAAGGCGTATTTAATACTGAAATGCTGGATGGAACATCGGTTCGTCCCGACCGTGCCTACCCCGTTCTGCTCAATTTGCTGCCTACTGGCCTAAAAGGACTGTCTTTTGCAGCCCTGACAGCAGCCATAGTGGCCTCCCTTGCAGGCAAAGCCAACAGCATCTCCACAATTTTCACCCTCGATCTTTACAACAAATTTTTCAATAAAAACGCCAGCCAGGCAACACAGGTGCGCGTGGGCCGCATTACCATCATTGTGGCCATGGTTATCGGCGCAATCGTGGCGCCCGTTTTATCAAACTTCGGACAGGCATTTCAGTTTATTCAAGACTTTACCGGCCTGATCTCGCCAGGTGTTGTTGCCATTTTCCTGCTTGGATTCTTCTGGAAACGCGCTACTGCCAATGCGGCTTTGGTGGCTGCCATTGCAACCATCCCAACCGGACTACTGTTACAAGAAATTTTTGTAAGCATGCCATTCCTGCATCGAATGGGTTATGTGTTCCTTGCACTCGTCGGACTGATGGTTATCGTGAGCCTGATCGATAAAAAAGGTCAGGAAAAAGTACACGGCATTGAAGTCGAAACATCCATGTTCCGCACCACACCTGCCTTTACCGTCGGAATGGTGTTGGTTTTGGGCGTCATTGCTGCGCTTTACACCATTTTCTGGTAAAGCAAAGGCTACAACAAGCGTCGAACGCGGGTGTCGGATTTTATGCCGCCATCCGCGTTCACGTTTTCAAGCAATACTACGCCTGGCGTTTTACCAATGGTGAAACTGCCCAAAGTGTCCGCAAAACCCAATGCCTGTGCCCCATTGAGGGTTGCCCAACGCAACATGGCTTCAAACGGAACGTAACTTTGATATCGTGAAATGGTTTTCAACTCCTCCAGTATGGAAAGTTGCCAATTAGATGTAAGACTGTCGGTTCCTATCGTAACCCTGGCATCTGAATCAAGAAACACCTGATAATTGGGCAATCGGTTTTCAATGTATAAATTGGCGTTGGGACAAGTAGCCCAATAAGTATGCGGACTCCATGCCTGAGCCGCCAATACATCGGCTCGTGAAGTAAGCGTGTTGTGTACAAAAAGCGTCCGGTGACCCGGCGCCATGTGCTTCAACGCATAATAAATAGAAGCCTGCCCCGTTGCCTGAAAAGCATCAAGCGCAACATCGAAACTGCCATAAAAATCGATAAAATCGCCCGATTTATCCATAAAGAGCGCCATCTCAGGCGGGGTTTCCTGATTGTGTATGCTGATGGTTTGCTGCAAGGAACCATTAAATGCATTGATTTTTTCAAACAAAGAAGGGCTCACCGAATAAGGCGCGTGGGGCACCATTGATTTGGCACTTCCCGGCGCAAGTTCCAACTGATCATACACCAGCTTCCAGTCATGAAATGCCTTGTCGGCGCCGGCATCTTGCAGAAAATCAAAAAGTTCGATAAAAGTATAATAGCGCATTTTGCCCTGTGCCTTCACCATAAATGTATCTGGTGCATTGGAAATATCGCCCAAGGCAACGATCCCGTTGTCAAGCATTTCCTGATTGGCACGTTCAATGGCCTCTGCTATCAATTCTGTCGCTACATTACGCTTGGTTACTACCTGCACAATGAAAGGAATCAATCCCGTTCCGGTATCTACCTTGCCCAGCATGTGCGACAATTCAAGATGACAATGCGTATTGACAAATCCGGGCACCAAAGACCCTTTGTGATATTCAAGGGCGCCAAAATCCTGATTCTCCCGCTTTTCAAGCGCAAGGATCTTACCAGATTCATCTACAATTAATACGCCATTGGCTATGGCCGGACCATCTACCGGAAATATCCAGTCTGCTGTGAGTTTTCGCATGTAGGTAAAAATTATTTTTCGGCAAAATTTGTGAATTTATGTAAAATTGTAGCCCCTGTTTCCAATAAATTTGCATTTTTTATAACCGTCTGCCAAAAGACGATTTCAATTTAGACGCCATGCAATTTTCTCCTTCAGAACTCCTAAACATTGTCGAATGGAAACCATTCCGATCCGACTGGCCCATTCGCCTTCAAGAAAGCGAAGATCAAATTGAAGCGCATTACGGAAACCTGATTCGTGCCTTTACCGATCACGAAGCCTTCGATGTGGTCATCACT
>JAGWYI010000032.1 GCA_018969455.1 Bacteroidota bacterium
GGTTATCAATATAAACAATTCATTTACAAGACCAATGGCTTGTTAACAGGCATTGAAGGAAAGGTATTTGCCGATACCCTAAACAATTGTAGCCTGGATGTTTCCGAACCGGGATTGCCCAATTGGAAGCTGAAAGGGGTTGGCCTGATTACAGGATATGTAGCCTATTGCACGACCGACAATTTGGGCAATTATGTGCTCCAAATGCCCACACAGGATTCCATCATTGAACTAAGTTTACTTCCCACCATCAATTTGTACCAAGGCTGCGGTTTGGTTGATACGGTATTCCTCCACGGTGCGGCTTCGGTGGTGCACAACGTTCCGGCCAATTTGAATCTGGATTGCCGCATTTTATCGGTCGAGTTATCCACCATTCGTTTGCGGCGTTGTTTTAAAAGCGCCTACCAGGTGGTAGGATGCAACCTGAATCTGCAGGAAGTACCCAATGCTCGGGTTGAAATTCAGTTGGATCCCTACTTTTTGCAACCTGCCTTTAGTTTGCCGGCAGTTGATTTGGGGGGAAATAAGTGGTCGGTTGCGCTTGGTAACCTGCCTGCAGGCACTTGTAAAGATTTCCAGGTCAATTTTGACGTTTCTTGCGATGCGGTTCTTGGTCAAACCCATTGCACCGAAGCGCATATTTTTCCCGATACTGTGTGCCGCACCAGCCTCGAATGGTCGGGCGCCAATGTAGCCCTGCGCGCATGGTGTGCAGGCGACAGCGTACACATGGAAATTAAAAACAATGGGTCGGGCGATATGGATGTAGAAAATGATTTTGTAGTGGTAGAGGATATCATCATGTACGAGCAAGACAAGTTTCAACTGCAATCGGGTGGGGTGAAGGCGATTGTAGTGCCCGGAAACGGCGCTACCTGGCGTTTGCAGGCCGACCAGCCCCCTTTCCATCCCTATGGCGGCCCAGAAGCTGTAGTTGTAGAAGGTTGCGGCGGGGTTAACCAAACCGGATTGGTGCGCATGTTGCCGCTTGAAAACCCCAATCCATTTGTGGCCATTGATTGTGAGCAAAATACAGGATCTTTTGATCCAAATGACATTCAGGCAATGCCGGAAGGCGTAGGCGCCTCTCATTTGCTGGAGCCAAATATCCCCATTGAATACAAAATTCGATTCCAGAACACAGGTACTGATACGGCATTCAATGTGGTCATTTTGGATACCTTGCCTGCCAGTTTGGATATTTCCACAGCAAGACCCCAGGTATCCAGCCACGCCTATTACTTTGAAAAATTGCCAGGAAACGTGCTGAAGTTCACGTTTGAAAACATCCTTTTACCTGACAGTGCGAGCAATCAACTGGGCTCTAACGGATACATCAAATATTACGTTGCCCAGGTAGCCAACAATCCGGTTGGTACCCACATTGAAAACAGAGCGGCGATATACTTTGATTTCAACAAACCGGTTATTACCAATACGGCATTCCATCGCATCGGCAAACATTTTATCGTAAGTGGTATTCAATCTGTTCCAAATGGATCCGCGATAGAGGTTTTCCCAAATCCTGGTTCTGCCGCCTGGAATGTCGTGATTCCGATAGATCAGGCCATCATGCGCCTGGAAAATGTACAGGGACAGGTGTTGTTTACCAAAGCCTTAAACAAGGGTCTGAATGTCATTTCGGCTATCGATCTTTCGCCCGGTCTTTATTGGTTCCAGATTTCGGGGCCAGGCCTCAGCACCCAGAGTGGTAAACTGGTAAAATACTAAATCAGGATCGAGTTGCACCTGACAGGCGATGAGAAGGCAAATTATTTGCAGATTTGCCCTTCATTTGCCGAAGACAGGCACTAAAGCAAAAGCGTCACACTGGAAATATCCGGAGTGACGCTTTTGTCAAGAATAAATTCGATGGTGGATGAGGGAGATTTTGGGAATTCTAGTGCTTAAGCATTACCTGGAGCGCCACAATTACCACAAACAACAGCATGCAAACAAAACAAGCAAGGTACTCGTATTTGATCTGTTGTAAATCCACTTTAAACGGTGGTTTAGAGAGCATAACGTATAGCATTTGTTTTACTCGTTCCAACCTTACAGCCGGACGAAGGGTGAATATGCAAGAAATTTTATACGGGGAGAAATAAGAATAAGATTAAACAACACTTCACAAAGTTAATGGTAACTTTACATTGTTATATCATTTTGGAAAGATTTTTTTTGCCAGAATTAATATGGTGTGTTTGTAGGTGTTCCAAATATTATTCTAAAATAGTATACGAGATCTTTATTTTAATTCAGATTCTTAAAATAGAAATTTTAGCAGGATTTTATAGGCGTATTTACATTGTTTTATGCAGAGTCTGGGTTAGAGGCCAGCGGAATACGAATATAAAAGCTGGAGCCGCGATCGAGGCCCCCGCTTTCTACCCAAATTTGTCCTTTATGGCGTTCCAGAATGCGTTTGACAATGGCCAAACCTGCTCCGGATCCTTCGAATGCACTTCTGGAGTGAGCCGATTGGAAGAGTTCGAATATTTTATGAATGCCTTCAGGCGGAATTCCTGCGCCATTGTCTTGAATGCACAATTCAAGATTTTGTTCTTTTTCTTTTGCGAGAATGCGAATCAATGGCGCGGCCTGATACTTGGAAAACTTGAATGCGTTGCTTAGTATATTGGTTAGGGCTTGCCGAATCAAAAGCGGGTCGGCAGCGACAGGTGGAATGGTTTGTTCTATATGAACTTCACATTTTGCGTAATGGTAATTGGATTGTTTTATTTGCCGGGTAATCTTTTGCAGCAGGGTAAGTAAGTCTACCGTTTGAATGCTCATGGCAACATTGTCGGCGTAAGCATACGCCGCAATGCTGTCGATCATATCCCTAATTTCGTTCAGGAGACCTTTGGTTTGGTCGAGGTAGCTAACCAATTCGGGGTCGGGGTGATCGGACATGCGCAACAAAGACAGGTCCATGAAATACAATGCATTGTTCAGCGGCGTTTTCAGGTCGTGGCTTACCGTGTAGTTGAATGCACGCAATTCTTCTTCTTTCCGGCGCGCCATTTGGCGTAAGTACTGGTGCAATTGATGCTGGCGCAAAATGGTTTTTTTCAATAGCGCCAGATGACTGTTCCACAAGCGGTATTCCTTGGCCTTGAGTTCGCCAATTGGCACATGTTGGCCTAAATGCAAGAGGTCAAAATCTTTGGGTCGTATTTTCAAATCGTCATACAGCGGTTCCAGTTCCTGGCTTATTTCCAGTATGATTTGTTCTATTTGATTGCCCATCTTTTGCGCAATGCGCTTGCTGTACAAACGCCTGTTTCGGCGTTCGATCAACCACCCTCCAAGTAAGAAGATACTGATAAAAAACAGCATCAAGGTGGGGGTATTTGACATAAGGGTTTGAGATTTAGGTAAAAGCGGATAGCATGCCCAGTTTGGTATCTCTGCCCACTTGCTTAATAAAAGTGCTTCCGCAGGTAAATCAAATTAATTCATCTCGCAAGGCGCGAATGGCATCGATTTTATTATTAACGTGTAATTTCTTGTAAATGTTTTTAACATGGTATCGAATGCCATCGATGGTCATGTTCATCATTTCCGCTGCTTCCTCATAGCTTTCCCCTGCGGCAAAGATCTTCAGTATTTGAAGCTCTTTCGGGCTGAGCATGCTGGTTTGGGAACTGCTGCTTGGATTGTGGTATGCGATGAGCTTTTTAGCCATCTTGGGCGAAATCAAGGCGCCTCCTCCTGCTATGGATTGAATCATCTCGGGGAGTTGCATGATGGGAAATCCTTTCAGAAGGTATCCGCTGGCCCCCGCGTGCAAGGCTTTCAACAAATGTTCCTCGTCTTCAAATTGGGTAAACATAACAATTTCAGATTCCGGAAATCGCTTTTTTAGTGCGGGGAGAACCTCAATTCCCGATAAACCCGGAAGTTGAATATCTACAAAAATAACATCAAGTACAACCCTGTCTGGCAGCAGTTCCCAAAAGCGTTCGACAGATTCTGCTGCGACAGAACAAACAATGGCGGGTTGTAATTTAAGCACTTCTTGCAGGCTCTTCAGGGTTGTAACGTCGTCTTCAATAAAAGCTATCTTCAGCATTTTGTTTTCAAGCGGGTGATTTGGAAATAGACTGGTTCAAAAAAGCGCAAAAGTAATACTCGAGGAATTAAGTGGGGTACCAAGCGTTACATCGGTTGCAAAAATGGGAGTTTTTTTTGATTGAATGGCATATTTATGTGGTGTTTTTGGCAAAAATCTGACCAAAAATTTCATTTTAAGCAATGGATTCCACATATTTATGCTATTCAATTAAATTTCAGGATTTTATGTGATCATTTAATTTTCATGTAAAAATTAAAATGCGGGCTGCGACATTCAACCGCAACCCGCCAGGAAAGTTCATTTTAGTACAAAATTAAGCACCCTGACCAGCAGAGAATGCCGGAACGCCGTCAATTGTACACAAGTTTTCTGTTTTTATAATCTGGAATCCAGCCTGATTTATTTGTGTCAACAAATTCAAAATTTCCTCATAATTAACTTCAGCCTGGGGTTCTGATTTGAATCGGCAGCGCCAGTGATCGGTGCAGAAGGTTTCCGGCAAACCGTTGGGGTATACTTTTACACCCCGGTTGGTAATCATAGAGAGGTGTAAATGTTTGGTTTGGATGCCTTCAATGGCCTGGCCCAGTGCATCTGCATTTCTGTTGTTGTGGTGCAGGAAAACATCCACCCCGATGGTTGCCATTTTCTGTTCGGGTTTTTCTTTCAACTTAACCTGGATGGCCTCTTTTGCCTTGCTGTAATCGGCTGGTTTGAGTTGACTGGGTGTTTGGCCCAGGCGTTCGATTACGGCATCAGCAAATTCGCGTGTGCCTACTTTGGATTTACTCACCGCTTCCTTAAAGATGTCGTAGGTGTGAATGCCGTCTTCCAGGGTACGCAGCCAGGCATTGTGCACTTTTTGCGCAACTTCAGGCTGACCGATGTGTACCAGCATTTGAACAGCGCCGAGCAGTAATCCGCTGGGGTTGGCCAGGTTTTGACCTGCCCGACGGGGTGCGGAACCGTGAATGGCTTCAAACATGGCAACTTCGGCCCCGATGTTGGCCGATCCGGCAAGCCCTACGGATCCGGCAATTTGGGCGGCAACATCGGAAAGAATATCGCCGTACAGGTTGGGCATAACCACCACATCGAATTGTTCGGGAGTGTCGGCCAATTTGGCTGCACCAATGTCAACAATCCAGTGTTCGTTTTCCAAATCGGGGTATTCCGCGGCAATTTCGTCAAAAATTTTATGAAACAGACCATCGGTTTGTTTCATGATGTTGTCTTTTGTAAAGCAGGTAACTTTTTTTCGGCCGTATTGGCGGGCATATTCGAACGCATACCGAATGATTTTTTCGGTTCCCGGCACACTGATCAGTTTGAGGCACTGAACAACCTCGGGCGTTTGCTGGTGCTCAATACCCGCATAAAGATCTTCTTCATTTTCTCGGATGATCACCACATCCATTTTCGGATGTTTGCTGTCTACATAGGGCGTGTAGGCTGCACAAGGCCGAATGTTGGCAAATAATCCGAGCATTTTTCGCGTTGTAACGTTCAAGCTCTTAAATCCACCGCCTTGAGGTGTTGTAATAGGGGCTTTCAAAAAAACTTTGGTTCGGCGGAGGGATTCCCACGCTTCCGGTTCAATACCGGCAGAGTTGCCACGCAAGTATACTTTTTCCCCGATTTCAATAATCTCGGGTGCAATGTTGGCGCCGGCGGCCTGAATAATCCGGAGGGTTGCATCCATGATTTCGGGACCAATTCCGTCACCGTAAGCGACTGTAATAGGAGTGGGATTGTTGCTCATGATAGTGAAAATATTTTTCGCAAAAGTATAACTATTCGTTTATGCTGGTCATATTTTGTTTGGTTTTTTTAGCAAAAACAGCAAAATATTTTTCTTTCTATCTGGGCGGAATTCGATATTTAGTTATAAGTAATTCAAATAGAGCATATTAGGTTTAATTAAAAAAAGAGGCAATCGCCGGAATTTTCTTTAATCGTTCCAGTGCATCAAAGCTGAGGGGTTTGGCCAGAAAGTCTAATACCAGGGGATGGTTGGCGGCAGTTTCTTTTTCAAAGGGGTCGACGCTGGAAGAAAGTATAAAAATTTTGGTTGAATTTGCCCAATCCGGGTATTGATCGGCAAAAGCGCTTAAAAATTCCCAGCCATTCATCACAGGCATGTTCAGGTCGAGTAAAATCACCTCGGGCAACAAGCGTTCTGAATCGGGTAATTTTTGTTGTTCATCATAATATTGTAACGCGTGCGAACCATTTTCGGCAGTGAGCAATTGCTTGCAAAAGCCTGCGCGCTCCAAAATCAACCTGATGAGCATCAGGGTCATTTTGTCGTCGTCTACACACATCAGGGTTGGAATCATTCCGGAAGTTTTTTAAATCGGATGCTAAATCTTGTGCCCTCCATTACCTTGCTCTCCACTGAAATTGACCCGCCAAGCGCAGTGACTTGAGCGTGTACCAAATACAGCCCAATGCCCTTGCTGTCTTTGTGTGGATGAAATTTTTGATACAGGCCAAAAATACGATCCTTCACTTTTTCCAGGTCTATCCCCAGTCCTTGGTCCTCAAAAATAAGATAAATATTTGTATTGTCACTATAAGAGTAAATTTTTATTTCAGGAGGGATGCCAGGTTTGGTATATTTAATGGAATTGGTAAGCATATTCAGAAAGATGCTTTCCAGATATTCGGAATTAAAGGTCACAAAAGGCGCCTTTTCAAAGTTGGTTTCTATGCGCGCACCCGATTCTTCAATCAGATGATGAATCGAATTGCTTACCTGAATAAATGTGTTTGACAATTGCAAGGGGCGAATGCTCAAATTGGTATTTCCCTTAACAATTAAAATATCGATCAAATCATTCAGGGTTTGGTTGAGGTGATATGTTGATTTTTTTAATGCGTCGAGCAAGAGGGCTGTTTCCTGATTTGCAATATGATCCATATCCAACAAGTCGAATACAGAAAGCATATTGGTGAGCGGGGCTCTTAAGTTGTGGGAGGTGATGTACGAAAATTGCTTGAGTTCCCGGTTGTTGTTGGTCAACACTTCAATAAGGTGTTTCTTTTCTGCATCCATCAATCGTTTTTGGCTGATGTCTTTGGCAACCGCAAAAATCAGCCGCTCACTTTGCATGTATACCATTTTCCACTCCAGCCAAACCACTGTGCCAGATTTGGTTACAAAACGATTCTCAAACTCCAATACATCCTTGGTGTTTAAATTCGACACATCAAATTCCTGTTTGTCTTCCGGATGAATGAAAAATTGAATCGGACGACCCAATATTTCTTCCTTGGTAAAGCCTAGAATACGCTCCAGTGCCGGGTTTACTTTTTTAAAGTAGGAACTGTCGTTCAAAATGCACATCACATCCGGTGTCAGCGTAAAAAAGTGGCTAAACTCTTTGTCTGTTTTAAATTTTTGAATATCAGCACCCAACTGATGGCTAATTTTATCCAGTAAATCGGATTCCAGGTAGACCTTTGGGATGGGATTGGAATCAAACACGCAAAAAACTGCGATGATTTCATCTTTAAAGAATACCGGGATCGACAAACCATAATGCAAATCCAGGGCGGCAGCCACAAATTTCCTCCGAAATGGTTTTTGCAGTAAGTACTCCCAATAAACCATGTTCCGCTTTTCAATGGCTGTACCTACCATGCCTACCCCGAGTATCACCTCTTTTTCATTGACACTGAAAGCCATGGCCGAATATTGGGAGTCTAAGGGCCAGCCCGCCTTGTATACCAGGGCTGAGTGATTAAAGTTGATAGACCATACTTCTGCGTATTTTGCATCCATAAATTGAGTCAGATGCATCGCAGCCTCTGTAAGTCCGTCTTCCAGGCGTTCATGAAGGTGAATGCTCCGTAATATTTTATAAAAAGTATCCTTCTCGGCTTCAGCCATTTTCCGGGCTGAAATGTCTCTAAAAAAGGCAATGGCATAAAATGGCTCACCCGGATTGGCCGGAATGGGTATGAGGTTGATGTGCGCCCAAAATTTTTCGCCATATTTCCGATGACAAATGGTTTCAAGTTCCACCGATTTGCCCTGTTTCAGGATTTCAATTGCTTGTTGCAAATCGGATTGATCTGAATGGGTTCCGGCAATTATTGCAGGGTTTTTGCCAATTATTTCTTTCCTGGTATATCCGCTAATATTTGAAAAAGAATCATTTACATAATAAATTTTCGCTTCACTTACATGCTCGTCTTTGTAATCCATCAACATAATGGCATCCTGGGCATGGATAATAACCGATTCGAGAAGTTTCATTCGGCGTTCTTCCATCTTTTGGCGCGTTACATCCTGCAAGGCGCCGATCATGCGCAGGGGTTGACCCGAATCATCGCGAATTACCACACCTTTGTCTATTACATGCGCATAAGAGCCATTGGGTTTCATCAAGCGGTAGGAGTCAATCCACACATCCTTTTGTGACTCTATGTGTTCAAAGATGTTCGAAACCACACGTTCGCGGTCATCCGGGTGTACCCGATCCATCCAGGTTTGCAGGGCTGTTTTGCCCGGTTCCTGCTCAGGACCGAACAATTTTGAATAGGAACTGCCCCAATACAGTATTTTGGTATTCAGATCCCAATCCCATATAGCATCGGAAGTGGCTCGGGTGGCATGCTCATATCGTTCATTGCTTCGTTTTAAGTTTTGTTCAATGGTTTTGTTTTCAATGATCACCTGAAGGATGTGCCGCATGCGTTCAATTGTTTGGTTTTCAGCCTTATTGGGCGATTTTACCTTGTTGAAATACATGGCCAGGGTTCCAACTACTTCCTCCTGGGATCCAAAAATTGGAAACGACCAGCAAGCCTTCAACCCGAAAGGTTCAATGATGGATTTGAAATTGCTCCAGCGCGGATCTGTTGAAATATCTGAGGCGATGATTTTTTGTTTCAGAAATGCGGCAGTTCCGCAGGAGCCCATGTTGGGTCCAATGGGGATTTCATGCACCTGTTTTATGTAATCGGGAGGCATGCTCACATCAATCCAGTTGAGCAATTGGCCTTGATCTACTTTTTGAATGGTACAATGCATGCCCGGATGCAATTGTTCCATGGCTTTAAGGCAGAAAGTAATGGTATCTTCAATTTTACTGTTGCGTCGGATGTTCAGCTCCAATACTTTTTGCTCAAGTTGAAGCAAATTGGTTAAATGTTTATTTTCTGTAATGTCTTTAAAATAGATAGAAAGCCCGTATTCAGAGGGATAAGCAGAAATTTCGATCCATTTTTCAATCATGGGAAAATACTCCTCAAAATGTACCGGAATATGATCATTCATAGCCCGATGGTATTCCACTTTAAAGCGGCTTTCACTGGCATCGCCATACACATACCACAAGTTGAAACCAACAATCAAATTTCTGGGCAGGGTAGAAATGGTTTCAGCAGCGCGGTTCCAATAAGTGACCACCCAATCCCGGTTTACGGTGCAAAACCCATCGGTGATGCTTTCCAGGATGGCACTTTTTTCATCGAGCAGTTGAACAAGTTGCTGATCGGCCCGTTTTTTTTCCGTTATGTTTTGAATCAACCCAAAAAGGCGTACTGGATTGGCCCCGTCCCACTCGGTTTGCGCGGTGATACGCATCCATTTCAAGTTTCCTTTTCCGGTAAACAGATTTAATTCCATATCGGTAAAAGGCGCCCCATTTTGAAGGATATGCATCAACTGTTTCGTCAAGGAATCCCTGCTTTCTCCTTCTGGAAAAAAGTACATAATGTTATGCAACCCGATTTCAAATTGCTCGTCCAACTCCAGAATTTGCCGGGTTGCTTCCGGGATAAATACTTTTTGCTGTACAATGTCTATTTCCCAACTCCCGATTGAAGCAAGATTTACGGCATCTTGAAGTAGTTTGTTTTCTTTTTTCTGATCGGTAATATCGGAAACAGATCCCGCCATTCGAACGGCACGCCCCGATTCATTCCAGCTGGCCTGGGCGCGCACCAAATAGTGGCGGTACACCCCGTGAATGTCGCGAAGCCGCATTTCCTGGAAGAACGGATCATTGTGTTTGAAATGCAAAACGAGTGCTTTTAACACCGGATCCCGGTCTTCCGGATGTATTTTTCTTTCAAAAAAATGAATACCATCGTCGGAGTTGTTTGGCTCAATTCCAAACATTTCCTTAAATCGGGGGGAAAAAAACGCGGTTCCAGAGGCAATGTCCCACTCCCACAAGCCCTCCATGGCTCCTTCAAGCGTCAAATTGTACCGCTGAATGCCATCCAACAGGGCCTCTTCTGTTTTTACGCGCCGGGTAATATCTTGGAGGGTACCCACCAAACGCACGATTTTCCCATTGTCATCAAACTCCGGAACCCCTCTGCTTGTAATGGTGATCACCTCTCCATCCTGACGAATCAATCTTTTTTTAATGTCATAAACTGCACCTGTTTCCAGGGTATGCTGAATGGCGGCCTGCATTCTTGCCAAATCATCGGGGTGAACAAGCCCGTAAGCGATTTCAAATGTGGGTTCAAACGATTGCGGTATATACCCGCAAATGCGGAATACATTGTCTGACCAGAATACTTTTTCCTGGATAAAATCAAAGGTCCAACTCCCGGCTCCCGACAAAGCCTCCATCAGCTCAAGGGTGATTTCCTTTTGACGAAGTTGGTTTTGGAGTTCAATTTCGGGAATTGCGGCCTCTATTGGCACAAAGGAGGTTTGCATGTCGGGAAAATTAAATGCCAATATACACTATATGGTGCATATTAAGAATACAATTTGCAGCAAATAAAATGCCACGAACGTTTTTATACTTTACGCCACCAGGTTTTGTGCACAACGATCTTTATAAATCAGTTTAAATCAGCAAAATCTATCCTTATTTATCCACAAAATCTGACAAATCCTGATATAACATTCTTTTTTCGTCTAATAAAGCCTGTAATATACTTTAAGCCGCCAGGTTTTGCGCATAACGATCTTTATAAATCATTATAAATCTTTATAAATCAGCAAAATCCATTCTGATTTATCCACAAAATCCGGCGAATCGGTGGAGGTATAGTGGCGCCTCGAAAAGGTATATTCTGTTCAGGGCATGCCACCTGTACAAGCTGGCAGATGTTACAATGTGAATAACTTTTTTAACGAAAATGAGGTACAATTTGTTTTAAAATTGGAAATTTGCCCTCCCATTTGTATAAATTGAACTTTCCAATGGAAATACGATACGCACAAAACATAGCCCAGGCACTCAACATTCCCCTTCGCCGGGTAGAGGCCACCCTTGAACTGCTGGATGCAGGCGCTACCATTCCCTTTATTTCCCGATACAGAAAGGAAGCAACCGGCGGTTTGGACGAGGTTCAAATTGCAGAAATTCAGGATCAATTCAAAAAAATGCTTGAATTGGATAAACGCCGAATCGCAATTTTGCAAAGCATTGAGGAACAAGGCAAACTCACACCTGCACTGAAAAAAAGCATTGAAGATGCCCATACCCTAACTGAACTGGAAGACCTTTATCTTCCTTATCGCCCGAAACGCAAAACCCGCGCTTCGGTTGCCGTTGAAAAAGGACTGGAACCTTTGGCGCAACGGGTGTTCAGCCAACGCGATAAAAGCCTGGAAACCATTGCTGCACAGTATATAAACGAGCAGGTTGCTACCGTGGAAGAAGCATTGCAAGGCGCACGCGACATCATTGCCGAATGGGTAAACGAGGATAAAAAAGCACGTGATCGCGTGCGTCGGAATTTTGAAAAAGGCGCGGCCATCAGTTCCAAACTGGTAAAAGGCAAGGAAGAGGCTGCTAAAAAATACCAGGATTATTTCGATTGGAGCGAAAAACTTGCAAACTGCCCCTCGCACCGGCTTTTGGCCATGCGTCGCGGAGAGGAAGAAGGCCTTTTGCGCGTAAACATCGCTCCGGATGAAGAAATTTCCATTTCTGATCTGGATGCCATGTATGTGACCACTTTTGGAGAGGCCGCCGAACAAGTGCGACTGGCTGTACGAGACGGCTACAAACGCCTGCTTCAGCCCAGCATTGAAACCGAATTCCGCAATCTAAGCAAAGAAAAGGCCGACCTGGAGGCAATCCGTGTATTTACCGAGAATTTACGGCAACTGCTACTTTCAGCGCCTCTTGGGGAAAAACGGGTGCTGGGCATCGACCCCGGCTTTCGAACTGGCTGTAAGGTGGTGTGCCTGGATTCTAATGGCAACCTTTTATACAACACCGCGATTTATCCCCATGAACCGCAAAAACAAGTGTTTGAAAGCCAAAGAATTATAGAAGATCTGGTGCATAAATTCGGCATTGAAGCCATATCGGTCGGAAATGGAACTGCCGGTCGGGAAACCATGGATTTTTTGAGAAAAATAAGCTTTCCTCACCCTGTCGAATTGTTTCAAGTGAATGAAGCAGGCGCCTCCATCTATTCAGCCTCCGATGTGGCCCGCGAAGAGTTTGCCGACTATGATGTCACGGTGCGCGGCGCTGTAAGTATCGGCCGCCGCCTGATGGACCCTCTCGCCGAATTGGTGAAAATTGATCCTAAAAGCATCGGAGTTGGACAATACCAACATGATGTTAACCAAACCCTTTTGAAGGAAAGCCTCGATCGTACCGTCGAAAATTGTGTAAATGCTGTGGGTATTAACCTCAACACGGCAAGCAAACACCTGCTTACTTATGTTTCCGGCCTTGGTCCAGTACTCGCTCAAAACATTGTGGAATACCGGGCAACCAATGGCGCATTTAAAAGCAGGGCGGAAATAAAAAAAGTAACTCGATTGGGTGAAAAAGCATTCGAACAGTGTGCAGGCTTCCTGCGTATACGCGAAGCCGATAACCCGCTCGACAATACTGCAGTGCACCCCGAACGCTATGCACTGGTGGAAAAAATGGCCAAAGACCTGGGTTGCTCGCTTCAAGACCTGATTCAAAACCGCAGCCTGCGCCAAAAAATTAATCTCAACCAATACCTTAGCGGCGATGTAGGGTTGCCAACCTTGCAAGATATCCTCAAAGAATTAGAAAAACCAGGCCTGGATCCACGGGGCGCTGCCAAACCCTTCGAATTCGGGAATGTCCATACTTTGGAGGATCTTCAGGTAGGTATGGTATTGCCGGGTATCGTGACCAATATCACCAATTTCGGCGCCTTTGTTGATATCGGTATAAAAGACTCCGGTTTGGTACACGTTTCTCAACTTGCCAACAAGTTTGTGCGCAATCCCCTTGAAGTGGTGCAGTTACAACAACAGGTTATGGTGCGGGTTGTAGAAATCGATTACGAACGGAAACGCGTGGCGCTCTCCATGAAAGATGTTTAAAATGTAGAAACCAAAGATACCCTTATGCCGTATTTGGCAACATTGGGATGGTCTAAATAGTTGAATCTTCGTATGTAATCAATTCGAATTAAACGTAATATGTTTGAGACACCCACACTGGCTTCTACATAGGGTTTCTGATCCAGACTGTAGGAAATTGGGACACCGTTCGCATCGCTCGGAAACTTGAATAAACCGTTGTTTGCTCCAATTTGAGGCTGATTTTGACGGGAAACACCACCATAAATCATTTTAAATGTACATACTTCTCTCATTTTCAATCGCCTAAATACAGGAATCTTGTTAAAGATGGCCCCGTGAAAATACTGCTCGGTCATGAACATGACATACCGGTCACTGATGAATTCCATAAAATTCATCAAATTGTAAGAAAAACTCAGGTTCAAATACGATTGGTTGCCCCTGTGTACCGTCAGTAAAGGGTAGGGGGCCTGACCCAACAGAGCACCGGCTTCTATATAAGTGTAATTGTATCCTAAAGGCGGTGTATTGGTAAATTTGTAAAAACTCGCAGTCAATTCATGGTAATTGTATTGACCATTTAAAAAGCCGTTGATGGCACTGCTGTACCGTAAGGTTGCGATGTAATTAAAATCAATCAGCAGCCTGCCATTTGTACCCTGGTATATTTTCTCACCAGGCGCATAACGCAATTGGAGGAAGCCGGCAGTTGCCATTACCGGGCTGCCAACAGGGTTTTCATCATTTACCGGTACGAATTGCAAGGCCCCAAGCGGGCGAATTTCCTGCCGGAGTATGCCTGTTTGGAAAGAAAAACGGTTTTCGTACTCTCTTTCGTATTGAATGTTTAACTTGTTGTTGTTTAGGAACTTATTGTTGGGTCCGCGTACAAAGGAGTTGCCCACATTGCTTCCGGTTCCCTGAAAGCTTTGGCCCGGAACGATCACATCATTCGATAAATTAACGCGAATCAGGTTATTGGGGAATTTGTTGAACTTTGAACCAGGAAGGGCATACACTCCGCCCAATCGATATTTCCATCGATCGTCTTTAAATCCATAGGCAGTATAGGCCTCCAGGCGAAATTGTTCACTGAATCCGGTACTGGTACGCCCGCCTACGCGCAGGCGGGAGCCTTCTACATCGTTAAACGCAAAAAAAGAGTTCAAAGGGCCTATTTCCAGTTTTTTGCCCATTGGAGAATAGGCGCCTATCAAAATATATAAAATTTTGGAAGTTATCTTATACAGTTTCGTCCGTTGCAAACTGTCCATGTTTGCGTAGGTGTTTGCTTCAGCTTGATTGAGCGGGGTAGGGCGATTGTCTGACCAAAACGCCGTATCCGATTTTTCAGCACCCCGCAGATAAACCAATTCCTCCACCGTATCAAACAGGGAATCGGGCAAGGGAACGTTAATCTCGGGATTCTGATGCACCACCATTCTTTCAGCAAGCATACCCACACTTCCCTGGGTGATGCCCATGCTCACCTGATAGTTTTCTTTGGAAACAACCCATTTACCCGAAGGCAAATGCTGATATTCCTGGGTTATGCTCAAATCATTGACCCAGTTTAAATTAATTCGCGGATTTATGGTAAATTGAATACCTGTAACCGGGTAGCTGCTGTCAAGTGCAATGTACATTTCGCCCTGCAACAACATGTCGTATTTGTTGCGCGGATAAAACTCGAGGCGTACAATCTTTTTCCCGGCAACAAGCGTAGTGTCCTGCGGGTAGTATCGGTAAAACAAAGGGGCGTTTTTGGCAATCGGACTTAAAAATTGATCGGTAAGCAAGGTAATATAATTGTCGTAAATATCAATATCTTTGTATATGTACTGTAAGCCTCTATTCATGCCTGATTGATCCACCAATCCGGGAAATTTCACCGATTGAGATGCTTTGATGTATTTCCGCCATTTTTTAGGATTCGAAATGCTGTAAAAATCCATCA
>JAGWYI010000635.1 GCA_018969455.1 Bacteroidota bacterium
TGTTGATCGAGGGTTTCTTCCTCGTTCAGTACAGGAATGGTAACATCAAAAGTCATCATACGGCATAAAAACACAAAAGTAGGTCATTCTGTTTTGCACGAAAATCAGTTGGCGGAATAAATGTTTTTTGGGGTAGCTTAAAATTATTTTGTCGGTTGTTTTCCCTTACTTTGTCCGAAAATCCGGGATTGTCGACGACGATTTTGGTCGAAACCCTCCGATTTGCTACACATTTGGTCCAATCTACTACCACAACTCATGAGCGATTTTTTAAAAAAGTTCAAATCGGTTTTTATCGTAGAAGATGCGGAAGCGCCTGCCGAGAAAAAGAACGAATCTTCGGCAAGCACTTCGCCTTCTACGCCAATTACGCCAACAAACACCCCGGCTGCGGCAACTACGGGAGCAATCAGCAACAAATTCGTGGATATTTTGGCCGCTGCCCTTGAAAAAAACAATCCGGAAGGGTTTGATTATTTCGAATTCAGGCAGGCTTTGGCCAATTTGGCTAAAATGTCGATGGATGAGCCAACCCGCTATCAATCTGCCTATGCCATGGCGCAAACCATGGGAGTGACGGCGCCTAAACTGATTGAATCGGCGCAGTTTTATCTGAGTGTGCTAAACAGCGAGTTAAACAAATTTTCGGAAGCCCATGCCCAGCAACGCAGCAAGTTGATAGGAGGAAGGGAAGACGCGATCAAAGGGCTTGAAGCCCAAATTGAACAAAAAAACGCCCAAATTCAGGCCCTAAGTCAGGAAATTCAACAACATCAACAGGATATTTCCAAAATTAAATCAGAGATTGAGGAAAGTACTGTAAAAATTGAGAGCACACGCGCCGATTTTGACGCTACTTTTGCCTCCGTTTATGCCCAGATAGATGGAGATTTAAAGAAGATGCAAAACTACCTTAAATAGCAGCGCGATCCCTCCCCCTGTATGGATTTAAATGACAGTTTGGCCCAAGAATGCTTGGTGAATCAGGGTTTAAGGCAGAATTTATTGTCATTTGAGAAATTACCAGCACTTCAAAACCAAAACATTTTACCATGAACGACCTGTTAAAAAACCCATTTTTGCTTTTTGCTGCCGGAATATTATCGATTTGGTTGATTTTCAAACTTCTGAAAATATTTGTGAGCCTATTTGGGGTTATCCTCTTGGTTTTCGTGGTTTTGTTTTTAACCAATGAGCGATTTCGCAGCGCATTGCGTGGTATTTTTACCGGATTATTTAACCGGTAGTATCTATTTTTGCAGTTCACCCATCTCAACAATTCGAAAATTTTGCAACACCTATGAGCACAGAACTTCAACCGATCAAACCCAAAGGATTTTGGGAACGCCCTGAAGGCGTAACGGGCGGTCTGTTTATGGCAGCCATTGTATTGGGCGGCGGTTATTTCCTGTACAAAGCACTGCCTACTCTTATCACACTGGCCGAGAACACTTTATATCTGGCGGGCATGTTGGCCGCCTTGGCTGCAGCGGTATATATTGTACTGGATCCGAAAGTACGCAACCTCGTTTGGTATGTGTATAAATCGATTATGCGCTGGATCACAGGCATTTTTGTTCAAATAGATCCGATTGGCATTCTGAAAAGCTACATTGAATCTTTGCGCGACAATCTGGGTTCCATGAATAAGCAAATTGGTAACCTGAAGGGTCAAATGTACAAGCTGGGCGAAATGATCAAACAAAACCAGCGCGACATACAGAACAACCTGGGCCTGGCCAACCGAGCAAAAGAAACCGGAAAAGATGCGATCATGGTGCTTAAGGCCCGGAAGGCAGGTCGCCTGCAGGAATCGAACATGAAGTTGGAAGACTTGTACAAGCGCATGGAAGTGCTGTACCGGGTTTTAACCAAAATGTATGAAAACTCTGAAATCATGTTGGAAGATCTGCAGGATCAGGTTACGGTAAAAGAGCAGGAATATAAAGCCATTAAAGCAAGCCACAGTGCCATTCGCTCGGCCATGAACATTTTGAGCGGCAACTCCGACAAGAAATACATGTACGACATGGCGCTTGAAGCCATGGCCGACGATGTTGGCCAAAAAGTAGGTGAGATGGAACGATTTATGGATGTGTCTAAAAATTTCATGGACTCCATCGACTTGCAAAATGGCGTTTTTGAGGAAGAGGGATTACAGATGCTCGACAAGTGGGAAAAGGAAGGTGTTTCCTTTTTATTGGGCGGAGAGAAAAACAACATTATTGCCAAAGCCAACAGCCCCAGCGATGTGCTCGATCTCAACGCCAACAATCCAACGCCGAGCAAAGCCGAGCGTGGAGGCAACCAATACGATTCCTTTTTCGATCAGTAAACGATTGGGCGGGAATTATACTTTACGCCGCCAGATTTTGTGCCGAACGATCTTTATAAATCATTATAAATCAGCGAAATCCATCCTGATTTATCCACAAAATCCGGCGAATCCTGGTATAAAAT
>JAGWYI010000636.1 GCA_018969455.1 Bacteroidota bacterium
TGGCAGGCATTCCGAGGTTAATGCGTGCCCAATCGCGGTCGCTGGTATTAATTTTTACAACCCAATCGTTGTTTCCGGTTTCGAACAAGACGAATGCCGGGGTTCCGGGGCCCGTAATTTCGCCTTCATTGATGAGTTTTTTAATGATTTTGCCTGGGCGAGTGGCGCGTATTTCGGCATATTGTTGGTTGAATGCGGCAATTTTGGCCGATTCTTTGGCCACATCCCGGCCAGTGGTTGCATTTTGTACCAATTCCAGGGTTGCGCTGCTGTCTTTGTACAAAGCCAGTACCCGGTTGAGGTCGCGTTCGGCTTTTCCAAGGCCTTCCTGTGCCTGGCGCAATTGAGCGTCAATTTCGGTTTTGTCTAAAACGGCAAGCAATTGTCCGGCTTTTACAAAATCTCCTTCATCTACGTAGATTTTTTTCACGATTCCGCCGATTTTAAAAGCAAGGCGTTGTTCGGCAGTGGTGGTTAGAAATCCGCTGCTATGAATGGGCAGAGCCATGTTCTTTTGCGCTACCAGAGCCGTTTTTACCGGTACGAGTTTGTTGTCGGAGCTACTTTCAGTTGTTTTGCCACCTTCAGATTTGGCGCAACCTGCGATGAAAAACAAACCTGTAAAGGCCAGGAGCGCCAGCATAAGCGGTGCGAAGAGGTAGATGCGTAATTTTTTCATGATGAGGTATTTGTAAAAGGAAAATTGCGAATTGAAGGGATGGAATTTGTTCTGGTTTTGCCTTGTTTGAATTGGGATCTGCCTGTGATTTCGTACGCTCAAGCAGTTTCATGCCTTTTAAAGTCCGGCGGCTTTTTTCAAGGCTGCTTCTTTGATCAGCACATCGTTCCAGGCAAGCAAAACTTGCAATTGGCTGGTGGTTACGCGGTTTTGAGCGTTGAGGTATTCCAGCAGCAGGGCTTGTTGGTTCTTGTATTTGTTGGCAATGATTTTGAAGGCAGACTCGGCAGCGTTTTGACCTGATTGTGCGGTTCGCCAGCTGTTTCGCGCCGCTTCCAGTGCATTGAGTTGTTGTGTGATTTGCAAGGCGATTTTTTGTTCGGTTTCACGGTATTCCACTTGCAATTTTTCAGATGTTATTTTAGCCTCCTGTACCTTGCTTTTGTTTTGTCCGCCTTTATAAATGTCATACGTCAAACCAAGCTGGGCAATCACAAAGGCTTGCTTTCCGTCGAAAAAATGGTATCCGAACCCTTGGAATCCGGTTTCTCCTCCAAAATAGGCATCGGGAAGGTGCAAATTGGCCTCCTGGAGTTTAACGGCCGTATTGGCTGCTTTGATTCCGGCTTGAAGCGCGCCGAATTCTTGCCTGTTTTTCAGCGACAAGGCGATCAATTCCGGTCCGTTGTACACACCGGCGGTTTGTTTCAGCAGACTGGAATCTATGGTGACATCTGCTTGTAAGTCTTTGTTTAACAGAAAGTTGAAATAGGCTCTTGCCGTATTTTGGGCGCTTTTCAATTGGCCGATTTCGTTTTCGACTTTACTGATTTCGTAATCGGCTGTGGCGATGATATCGGAGGTCGCCACCTGATTGCGCACCAGGCTTTCGTTCAGTCGTTTCAGCTCCCGCAGAACCTGCTGGGTGTTGGTCCAAATTTTTTCAGCTTCCAAGGTTTGGAGGTATTGGAGGTAGGCCTCTGTGATTTGGTATCGCAGTTCTTGCTCAAAGGCGTGTTTTTGGGCTTCTTTCGATTGAAGCATCAATTCCTGTATTTGCTGGTTGTATCGCAAATCGGAATTATATACCGGAACGCCAAATTTTAATTTTGTCTCCTGAAAATTGTTGGGTAAAAACTGAATCGATTGATTTTGAATCTCCGGAAAGGCATTGGTTTGCGTGATTTGGTTCAATGTGCCATACACCGGATTTAGCAAATCGCCGATGGGTAAATCAATTTTTCGGCCACCGCTTGCCAGGGAATAACTGGCTGCAAAGCTCACCGACGGGTAAAACAAAGATTTGGCCTGCCGAACGGCTTCCATGCTTTTTCGGATATCGAGGTTTTGTTGTTGCAACGACAGGTTGGATTGGAGCCCTTCCTGTATGTAAGATGCCAATATGGGCGATTGCCCATTGCTTTTGGCAACAAAACCGATAAAAACGAGCAAAAAGGATATTTTTTTCATAGTATAACAAGTTTCAAAAACTAAACAATGTTCAGTTGGTGTTGCAAAAAAACGCAGTTCGATGCTGCGCTGCCACCATTTTATGGCGAATGGTGCTTATTTCAGGATGAATGTTCGTTTGTGAGGGTTCAATGGTTATAAATGCGTGGCCATTCTGACCATCATGTCAAATGACTTCTTGGCCAACTCGGCGCGTTTTTCGGGAGGATACATGCGCATCCGCTCCCGAATAAACAAGGAGACAAGTCCGTGTGCATGGCACCAAAGGGTGTAAGCAATGGTTTCAGCATCGGTACTTTTAAAATA
>JAGWYI010000033.1 GCA_018969455.1 Bacteroidota bacterium
TATGGCCATGGCTGCCTCTTTACGGCCGGTCGTTTTCAATTCATCCAACTCAGACCGGAGTCTGTCATAACCTTCCTGCGTCAAATACGTGTAATTTGCCATTGATAAAAGAATTAAAATGGGTTCAACATGAATCGCTTCCCAACTGGGCCGGCATAGCCGAACACACCGCAATGGCTGTAGCAAAGGCAAACATTGGATTTATTCGGCTTCAAGACCAACGCTGTTTTAATTCTCGTTTGGTCCGCCCCATTTTTGGGCTAGAAAAAACAGAAACGTCTCTATCGGGCGATAGAAACGTTTCTGCTGGTTAATTTCGAAGTGCAAAGATATGGAACTAATGCGAATACAGCAACATATTGATCGCAATTTATCTGCGCTTTTGCTTTTCTAACATATTTTAAGCCGGTAAAAATTGCAATGTTTTTTGTCTACCGAAGATTGTCTATAGCCCCACCCAATGACGTTAAAAACCCAAATCCTACGATCTATGGCAAAAACTACATCGAATTACGCCAAAAAAAACCTTCACATAGACTAAAAAGATCAATTTTCAAACTGCTCAAAACGCTGTTTTAAGCCCTTTTCCGAAGCGCTTTCCCCCCAGATTCTTAAGGCTTTATCAAGGGGAAATGCCCCCAAAAAAGATAAAAAGCCCTCAAAAACGGAGATTTCCGCTCAGTATAGGGTTGTAAATCAACTTCCTAGCCCCAGTATCCCTCTAATGTTAAAGATCAATCCGAACGCCTATATTGTGTATGCCTTTGTATATCGCAGTTGTCCGATAGGCATAGTCAATGGCAAAACGAGACTTTGAATCTTTCTTGAATGGCACAGATACAGTAAAACCTGCTGCCAATCCATTGTCAAGCGTACTCTCGCCTTCTACCTTGTTCAACTCCATCTTGTAGCCTGCGCGCAAGGAAAATGTTTCCCCCATCGCCAATACCAAACCACCACCAATCTGGTCGCGTGAAAAAGAGTTGGAGGTAAAATTGGCAACAAATCCCAAACGCCCGAAATGCTGCAATACCCAGTCGTACGACATACCAATGTTCAACTGAGATGGCAATTCGTAAGCAGTGGAACGCTCATAATACGTGTTGTTGTAGGAAAATGGCCCAGGATTAGGCAAGCCTTTAGACAAACCTTCGCCCTGAAAACGCATCTTGGAACCTACATTTCGCAAGGAAATACCAAATTTGAAATTGTCTTGCGGGCCACTCACGTATTGAACCCCCGCATCAATGCCAAAAGCGCTCGCGCGGGCATTCGCAACCGATTCGCTCACAAACTTGAAGGTTACGCCAACCGACACCTTGTTATCAAACATGTGCGAATAGGAAGTACCGATGTTAAAGAACGAAGGCGAAAAGGTAGCCCCCGTACCTTCCGGATTGTCTTCGGTGGTGTAATCAAACTTGCCCAGATCAAAAGATACCATACTTACGCCCAAAACACCGCTCTTTCCAACATGCTGGGCCAAACCCAGGGCGTTGATGTTGATATCGGCGCCCGACAGGTATCGGGTGTGCGCAATCTGAATCTGGGTCTTGTTTACACGCGACAAACCCGCCACATTCAAAAACATGGCATCAACTCCAGTGATAGATGCCGTATTCATGGTGTGCAGACCTGCGCTGCGCGCCCAAGGGTTGATCAAAAGCTGATTGGCGCCCGCTTCACCCTGACGATCCGGGTTGCCCGCAAACGCTACACACGACACACTTACCAAAGCGCCGATCAGCAAATAAGTATATAATTTATTCATGATGTTGAAAATTGAATGCTTGATTGGATTCAAAAGACCATTAAAGGCAGGGTAAAAACAATCTATAATCCCACAGATTATCTTTACCCCACCCAATGCAATCTTTTTTATAAACCGGAGGGGTCAAATTGACGCCCTATACCAAACCATTTTATCGTTCGCTCCCCTAATCCCTCTGCATTGATATGAACCAGGTACACACCACTAGCAACAGGTATACCTTTGTTGTTCTTCATATCCCACTCAATATCTGGCAAATATTGCTTGTAGGCAGTGTAGGTCTCATCCCGGTTGTACTGACGAATGAATTTTCCATCCAATGAATAAATGGTCACAACACACTTGGCCGGCAGATTGGTGAACTTTACAATGTTGGTAAACTGCGAGGTCTCATACTGGGAAAATCCATAGTACGGGTTCGGTACAGCCTTAATCGAATCCAAGGAATTTCCTACCTGCACCTGATCCAACGACGCCGCCTCTCGGTCCCGAATGCGTATCAAATACTTCGGATGGCCATTTCTTACCGCATGGTTGCCTGCCTGGTTCCACCAGGTTTTGTACGAATTGTCTACCCGCAACTTAACTACAGTCTCGGTCGGAATTAAGCCCTCCTTGTATGACAATAACTTCGTACCAGGCGCCATTTGAAGCATTCCTGCCCATGCAATGTTGCGCACCTGTGCTACCTTGTTGTTGAATACCGCACTACCAGAAAAACGCTCTGGCGTAAATGCCCGACGCAATGAGTCGCAACCATCGTATTTGGAATACGTTACATATACCCAATGCTGTCCACCAAGTACCCATTTCGGGAAATCAGAACTGCGGAAATTAACGGTTCCGTCTTCTAAAATCTGGTTGGTTGGGTTCCACATCATGTCACGACCGGTGTACTTCGCATTTAAAGTAGACGAATAACAGGAGTTTTCACCAAAGAAAATGTTCAAGCGCTGACCAGTTTCAACATCTACAGCATATCCGGGGAACCAACCCATACCACGTAATGGCTGACCCGCTGCAGGCGTTCCGTCGTTCGGATTCAACTCGCCATCCGGATCGGGCAAACCGTCCCCATTGGCATCATCTTTTCCTACCGACAAACCATATCGTACATCAAATGACTGACGCTTGCGTGTAGTTGGGCTCTCCGGACTTTGAGCCGGATCCTGTGAAGCACCGTAGGTTGCAGCATCTGTCCAATAAACCGAAGCTGTTTCAATAACCACACAACGGCTCCATTTGCTCTTGTCATTGGTAAATACAATGTCCACATTGGGCAACATGCGCAAACGACTGCGACGTGTACCCTCCTGCGATGCAGAGGCAAATACCGCATTTCCGTTAAATTGTCCTTGCGGAATATTGTTGAATTTGTCTGTCCAGGCCGGGGTAATCAATCGGTCGCTAAACAAATCGGCTTGTTCGCGTACACGCCAGTTGGCCAATACATAGGGCACAAACCATCCCAAAGCGCCATCCGTAGCATTGCCTAATTGGCTCAAACTTCCATTCGGATCCAATGGAACGGCATCTTTGTTCGGATCGTAATCAGGGTCACTCACAACCTCCGTCGTACGAACATAGTTAAACGGCGCTGTCAATTCATCACCATATCCTGTTAACCAGGTTTTGGTTGGGTCGGCATATTCAATCTCCATTCCAATTGCACCATTGCGCTCATCGGCCAAATCGCCCGGTTCCGCAGTTTGAGCAATGGACACAGAGAAACCATATTGTAAAATCAACTGTTCATTGAGTTTCTCAATGGATTTTTCCGATCCAATCACCGTTCCGTCTGAAAGGCGTTTCAACTGCCAACGTGCATTCGCATCCAACTTGCTGTCGTTGTTGTCTGAATCCACAAAACTCAATTCAAAATCACCGTCTTTTACTTCAAGCGGATTGAAAATTGTTACCGTAATCGGCGCACGACCCGCCTTATACGTCATCATGCTGTCAAAATCACTGTTCAACAACTTGGAACGTGATTCAGAGGTCAAATCGAGGAAATTACCCCCGGCTCCAACACCTTCCAAACGTGTCACCTCCAAACCATTGCCATATGAAGTGCGCAAGGCTTTGTCTACTATTGGCCGTGGTATTACCGTGTAAATCCGAATGGCTGTTCCATCACCCGATTTACGACTTGGAATATACGTTCGGCTCTGACCCGTAGCCACCGGCTGCGCCAGCGGATTGAAGGTTTGGTAATTGTTGTAACCGTAGGCTATTACCGCATAATAATACTTCTTGTGATTGATCAAGGACTTGCTGTTGCCAAGGGCAAATTTGTCTTCCTTGATGGAGAATGTATGCTTAACTCCTTTGTCCGTACCAGCGATCTGCTCCTCCGGGAAATAGATCCGTTTCTTGGTTGCCGGATCCCGGCCTTCGATCCAGTTATACAATTTCTTGACACCGTTCTTGATGTCTACATTGTACACCAAACGGCTCTTCTCGGTGTTGTCAAAATCGGATGTAGATACATTCGGATCTTTCAATTGATACACCAAATAACCTTCAAACCGATAAAAAGTTGAGGCAACTACCGCCGAATCGGGGCTGTTCCGCAAACTTTCAGGCGCCAGATAGTCCTGAATCGCGTAATCCTCGTTCTCCTTTTTGAAGTTGTTGGATGGCGGTGCATTCGAAAGTACCGCAATCACTTCTTTATCCATTTCAACCCAACCAACATCTGGCGCATCCGGACCTTCCAGGAGTTCAAAACAATTGTCAAACAAGCCCTGAGCAAGGTTATCTGCACGGAACAACCCATCCAAATTCGGACATGGATAATCCTGTTCAGGAACCCAAGGCAAACCAATAATCAACTCATTTACAGCGCCCGGCTTCAAAGTAAACGGTCCGGAAGCCTGCAAAGTACGACGGTCTCCTACCGGCAGGTTGGCCGTACACATCGACCACCCATTCGGGTCATCGGGAGGGTTCTGCAAGGCATATTGAGTCAATTCGGTATTGGTGGTACTATATCCACTTCCTCCATAAGTCAAACGAGTTCCATCCCGCCAACTGCCGGTAATGTACCGATAATACTCCAGAGGCTGCGTCGGATCAAACATACCTGCAATTGTTCCACCTGTACCCGTACGGTTGTAATACATGAATGATGACATGCCAATTTCGTTGCCAAAGGTGTCGAGCGGACCGCGGAAATAGTCGCAGCCCAAAATTGGAATGTTCGTACCATAAGTTGCTACGCCTCCGTCACAGTTCGAACCAGGCTGACCATCTGTCGCATCCGAGTTGTATACATACATTAATGACTTGGAACTATCGCAACCAATGTAGTCGTCGATGGAACAACCCAAATCCGGATCAAGCCACATGGCAAAAAAGGTAGAATCAATACGCTCTGTGGCCCGGTTAATCAATTTGTACCGGTGGAAAGTCATATCATTCAACTCATCGTTGGTCAAATATCCAAATGCCTGCACCTGAACTTCCATCTGTATGGGCTTGCCATTGGTACGGGCATGCGGCGCGCCACCCCCCTGATCGTTGTAAATCCAAAAGATCATTTCATCCGGATACCGTGTCTGTGCGCATCCGCGAATTTCAATCGAAGGATAATCTCCTTTGAGTGGATTGTACAACCCGTCTTCATCGGCATCATAAAAACCGGCCAAGGCTTGTGGTGTATTAGGCAAACTAAATCCCCATACAAAAGCAAAATATGGATTTCCGCGCGCTGGCCATCCCTTAACACCCACCGGAATTGCACCGGCATCAAAGATACTGTCTGACAGGTTTTTAAGGTGGGTGCGAATTTCCTGACCCGTCACCCGAAAATGCTTGTCCCAGTTGGCACAAGTGTACTGGTCGGTAACCCCTTGTTCTGTCAATGGGCCAGGCCAAAAGTCATTCTTACCATCATTCCGGTAATCCTGACAAGCAAGTTTAAGGTTGCCACCCGGGTCAATACCTCCCAACCAGACAGAACCCGCAAAGATGGATGAAACCTCGCGCTGACCGCTTGCAACATCCACTTTCGGTACAATATAACGGCCATTGGTAAAGTCCCACCAGCAGTCGCCTCCGCCCAACAGACGAGCGCGCACGTTGTTGATCTCCTGGTCAATTTGCGACTTGGAGTTCGCACAAACGTCGCGGTATTGAACCTTGTCCTGGCGCGTTGGCTTACTCCGGTAATCGGGTATGTATGCCGAAGCAGTACCCCAAACCAAAAAAGCAATCAAGCTTGCTATCCAAAGTTTGTAATTACGCATAATTTTAATTTTTGTGGTCTTGAAATGATTTACCAATTCAAGATTGGTTGAAAATTGTATTTTGTATGCTTTTAAGCATTAAAAATTCACTGAAGCGCCCAAATACAAGCGCCGAGGTTGTGCATAATTGTTCGGATTCAACAAAATCCAATTGTAAGAACTCAAATAGGCCTTTTGCTGCGCTTCAGATATTCCCGACAAGACCGACCGACCCTCTGCGCTGGTAAAATAACCATCGTTACGTGGGTCACCCGTTGCTCCGTACACTCCTACCACATTCAATCGATTCAACAAATTAGACACCCGGAAATAAACGTTTATCGTCAGCGGACGCTTGTCTTTTGCGGTCAAACTGAAAGTTTTATCCAAACGCAAATCAATGTTCAAACGCCAGGGCAAACGGCTGCCATTGATCGCGCCTGATGTACCTTCACCGCCAAAACGCGTCGGACGAATCTTCGACGTATACGGACGACCGGATACCGCTGCAAGCTGCATGTTCGCACCAAAATTGGCCAAAATGTCGTTGCCAAATATGCGCGGACCATTGTACGCCTTGCCTTCATCAAAACGATAATCGAGAATCGCCTGAATGTTGTGACGCTCGTCAAAATTCAATGGGAACAAAGAACGTATGTTGCCACGTGAAGTCAATCCGCGCTGTGAATTCACATCTGAACCCGTACCATCGGCAAATTGAAGCGTATAGGCCAAACGCATCTCAAAATTCTGAACACGACGAAGATCATACTGGAAGGTGAATCCTTTTACCGTACCATAGTCTATGTTGCCGTATGTGTCATAACGACCAATTACCGGTACATATAATACGGTGCGGCGCTGAATCATGTCGCGCAACTCCCGGTAATACGCTGAAAATTTGATCGCAGAATTCGTATTCAAACGTTGCTGGAATCCAACCTCGTAATCCACCACACGCTCGGGCTTCAAACTGGCATTGTTGGTTGGTGTACGCCCCGCTGTGTAAAAATACAGGTAATCCAATGGGGTAACCTCCCAGTTGCTTGGCGGCCGTTGTACCAATACATCATAATGCGCAAAGAAATTCGCATCTTCCGATATCGGGAAAGAAAATGCCAAACGTGGCAACCAGTTTACTTGCGGTTTGTAATCCTGAAATGAGGTGTTCGGGTCATAACGAGAATCTATGATGTCGTCTCCGGCAATGGTATCCAACAACAAGGGTGTAACTACACCGCCGCCAAAAATTACGTTTCCATCGTTGGCCTGACGACCGTCTGCAAAATACCAGGTGTTGCCATCGCGGAATGCCTTTGGTTTGCCCAAATTTTGCGCCTCAGCCAAATAAACCTTGAAATCGTCTCCAATGGTTGCAGGACGGTTGGGAACTCCCGGTACCGTAGCAAAATAATCCTTCGCACTCATGATTTGATACAAAGAATATTGATCCCGCAATACCTTGGTATTCAAGTCAAATCGCTCAACCCGTACACCCAAACTGAAAATCATCTTGTTAAACGTAAACTTGTCTTTGATGTAGGCAGCCTGGTATAAGGGTTGAAGCGGCGCAACCGGGAAATTGCGAATTCCTTCCGCATCCTTGCTCGTGAAAAAGTCATTGAATGTTACCCCTTTTTCGGTTTTGTTCCCAAGATAATCATAGCCGTAATATCCAATTAATCCCTGATCAGTCAATTCACGCGCAGCAAACATGTTCAAATTCAACTGTTCCGGCGTCAAAGCATTGATGTTAACCCACTCATCCAATGGTTTGCCCAACGATTCGCGCACCTTCCGATAGAATTTTTTATCGGGGAAGTTTACATAGGCATTTGCATACACCGGTACCGAGTCGCCTGTAAATGGATTATCAACCATACCAATAATTTTGGTGGTATCCAAACCGTTAAAATGGCCGTTGATGGTTTGCTCTCCCAAATTCCAAAGGCCAAATGGCGCAAGCGAATAACTGCGCAAAGTGCGCTGCTCGTTCATCAAACCAAATTGAATACTGTGAACGCCCGATTTACCCAATTTCAAATCAAAACTACTGCTCGCCGTAATGGTCAAAATGTCGGTCTCACTTTTATTATACCGATTGTATACCGTGTTGATGTTGGAATACATCCCACCCCATACGTCATCATAAGTCGAACTCAACAAACCATTGCGGGCCACATAACTTGCATAAGACGTAGGATCCGCAAATTCATTGTACGCAACCAATCCGCCTAAGGTGGTGTTCTCTCCATTGGTGGTCTTACCACCGTTAGGAACCACCAACTGACCAGAACGGTTAATGTAGCCAGGTGTAAATCCATTAAATTGTTCCCGGTTGTCTACATGCGCAAAATTACCCGCATCATTCAATCCAACCACCGGTACATAACTGAAGTCAAAACGACCAATATAACCGTAGTCAAAATAGCGATCTTTGTGCCGTGGATCATATCGCTGATTGGTTCCGCGCTCAAACCCAAACTGCAATTGATAACTCGCATTGGAAATGGTTATCTTGTTGTCAGACTTTTCTGCTTCATCTGATGTAGAACCCAAACGGTGGCGGAACCGCGCAATTCCGCGCGTACGCTGACTATAACTGGTCGGGTTGTTGAAGGAATTCAACACATTCCAGGTCGTAAACCCATCATCCGAAGGATTAAACCGGTTTTGTACGTTGGCGTACGTTCCCGTTACACTAAAATCAATTTTTTCGGTTAACTTAAAGTCCAATTTTCCAGTCACATCCAGGTCCGTACGATTTTGATAAGGATTGTAGTTGTATACATCCACCGAATCATTCGTGATGAACTCCGCCGAGTTGGAAATGGTGGTGCCGTTCAACCCTCTGCGCAAAGGATGCGCATTCAGATTGTCCCGTACACCGTCTTTTACCTGCCAAACGCTGGTTGCCGGTGGATCATCGTCCTTCTGTACTTTGTACTGCCCCGACAAACGGAAACCAACCACCGTACGACTTGTTCCATTTGGCATTTTTTTCTTCCAAATCGGACCGCTTACGTTGGCTGTTCCCAAAAACCACCCATAATTGTCCAAATAGTTGGAATTCTCAATGTCTACCATGCCATGGTATTCACTGGCCGGGCCTTTGGTCACTACCGAAATTACACCCCCTGTTACGTCGCCATATTCAGCGCCCAATCCCCCGGTAATAACCGAAATCTGTTCAATGTCCTGAACAGGCGGTGGGGTACCCTGCACACGAATACCGTCAATGTAATAGTTGGTGCCCGCCGCACGGGAACCTTTGATGTTAATTTCCCCTCCATCAATAGAGGTTGTACCCGCAGTGGTGGCAACTATGGCGTTTACACTCCGTGTGGGCAAATTCTTGATCTGATCCGAGGTTAAAGTCTGACCGCCCGATGTTTTGTCTTTCTCAATCAGGGGCGCTTTGTACCGTGAAATTACAACCTCATTCAAAACGGTGTTGGATGACATCGTAACATTCAGATAGTTATACTGCCCGCCCAAGACTTGTTGCCCGACAGTTCGGCTTGTTGAAAATCCGGTATACGAAACCTCAACATCGTACTTGCCCGGATCAATCTGAATGCGATACTCGCCTTCAGCATTCGTAATAGCTCCTTTCACAAAATCGGCGCCTTTGAGCACCTTGATGGAAGCCCCAATCAACGCCTCTTTCTTGTCATCGGTAACCTTACCGGTCAGTACGGTCGACTGAGCCAGCAATGCTCCCGTGCTCAGGATCAACGCGCATGTTAATAGTAAAGAACGTACCATAAAACAGTGGTTAAAAAAGATGAATATAATCCAAAAAGGGCGCAATAATAGCAAATATCCGCTACAACACCCTTTTTATTTTCTCCAAAAGCGTTTCCGCAAGCAATCGTTTCGATTCTACAGTCCATCCGGCAACATGCGGACTCAAAATTACCCGCTCCTGCGCATACAAGCGCGCATACAAGGACGCCTCTTCCTCCGTAAATGTCCCCACCTTCTCATTTTCAAATACATCCAAACACGCCCCCCCAATCTTGCCTGCCTCCAGGCCTTTCACTACAGCCTCGGTATCTATGCAAGCCCCGCGTGCAGTATTTATTAATATAAAACCAGGCTTGCACCGCTCAATAAATGCTGCATTTACAAAATGCCGCGTCTCAACCGTTAAGGGTAAATGCAAACTGATGATGTCACTCTCCGCCAAAATCCGATCAATTTCTTCAAGCTCCTCAACCCAAGACATTCCTTCCAAATAATTGTTCAAATATCGATCATAAGCCAATATTTTCATTTCCATCCCGGCCAATTTTTTAGCAAACTGGCTACCCGTATGCCCAAAGCCAATTATGCCCAAGGTTTTCCCCCGCAATTCCCATCCCCGATTCAATTCTCTTTGCCAAACCTTTGCCCTTACCTCCCGATCGCATCGCAATAAATGGTTGCTCAAACTTAACAACATCCCCAAAGCATGCTCTGCTACTGCATTCCGATTCCCTTCCGGACTGCTCAACACCCACACCCCACGCACTTGCGCATACGCCCGATCTACGATCTCCATCCCAGAACCCAGTCGACCCACAAACCGCAAACGTTCTGCACGATCTAAAAACACCCGGTCTACCAAAATTTTGCTGTTGATTATCAACCCCTCAAAGTTCGGAATGATTTCAAGCGTCTCCTCCATGCTAATGGTGGGCTCATACAGGCAGGTATACCCAATACCCGCCAATCCCTCTATCAACAATGGATGACAATCATCTGTTATCAGCACCCGTTTCATCATCTTTCTTGGTCGAAATTATCCCTTTCCCAACAATCCAAAATCCCTATTGTGTGAATCGACTGTTGTCAGTTGTGAATGTACCCGCTCGCTTCGTGAAAGAAGTTGAAAATTCCACATGGATGCCAGACATTAGCTCCCGCATTTTTTCTACAAACTCCAACTGCTGAGCGATTAGCGGCAAAGATATTTAGACCTTGCAATGAAACACATCTTTTTTTCAGTTCTGATCACTTTGGCATTTTCTTATTGCGCCAATTCGCCAAAAAGCCAAACCGGTAACATTCAATGTTACGTCCGACTGGACGAACAAGAAGGTTTAATCAAAGCCGAAGCATCTTTCCGACGCGGATTGGCCGATGCCTCAATCGAAATTCCGGGAGGAATGCGCTTCCTGAACAAACCCATGACGCTTACCAAAATTTCTGATATCCAATATAGAACCGAATTCAAAACGGTGTTTCTTCCCGAATGCTCTTTTTCCTGGAACGATCCTGAAAAAAAAGAACACACGCTCTCTCTTCCCCTAAATGCAATCTCCGATTTTGCCTTCGATGCCGATACCCTAAAATTCGGAGCGCCCGCCGCACTTCACTGGAAAGGACCCGTGCTCGAAAAAGGAGAATCACTGGTGCTTATTTGGGAAAAATCAGATGGATCTGCTACGGTTCCCATGGAAATCATTTCCAGCGGTCCGGAACCTAAAATTGAATTCCCTGGAGCCAAAATGGCCGAACTCTCAAAAGGAAAATGGCAACTTTATCTGGTCAGAAAAAAATTGATCCGAAAAGAAGTAGATGGATATCAAACTTCTACCGTACTGGAATTGTACACCAAACCAAAATCAATTTCTATCCGGTAAAATTGAAACTTCTTAACCTGAACGGAAAACCTCCCATCTGGACCTTAAAACAGGCTCATTTTTAATCATTTACTTTACGATGCCAGGTGTTGTGCTCTACAACCCTAAATAATTCGTTGTATATCACCGAAACCCATCCTGATTTATCCCAAAAAATCCGGCGGATCCTGGTATAATTAAAGGAACCCTCTCGCACTATCCACAAAACCTGTACTGCCGCTAAACTATATTAACCCGCTATTCAGGGGGAATTAAACCCGTCTCTTATGGGTTGTTGAAGTTTTTTTTTGCCCCTTTTATCGAATTCTTCCCATGTCTTTGCTCAAATTTGGCCATTTAAGGCCTTGTTAACGTTTAATTCCTGCAAGCAACACAGCAAATGCCCTAATTTTGTGTCTTAATATTTGCATCACAAACGATTTGTTTTCATGAAATATCTTTTTCTGCTGCTCTTCTTCCCAGCCTCTCTGTGGGCATTCCAAAAAAATTCCCCCAACCAGGCCCCGAAAGATCCGCGCGAAAACGGAACTGTTACCCTCAACTGCCGCCTGTACAGCGCTCCATTCAACCTGGATAGCCTAACCCTCTACGAACCCATGGGCCTCGCAACCCATGCAGTCGCTCGCGGTGGAAAACGCCAATCGGATAGCCTCTACGTGTTTACAATCCCTGCATCCAATTCGCCGCGCTTTTTCATGGTGGGAATTAATGAACTAAGTGCCGCCCCCCTCATCCTGGGCTCCGAACCTTCTGTCAATTTTTTCGCCAACGGCCAAATTATCCAAAAAGGACGTACCGCTGGATCTCCCATTAATAAAGCATACGAAAATGTAATAAAACGTGCCGATTACTTCCATCAACAAGCAGAAAAGGCACAAACAGACCGCCGAACGGGTTCCGGCGCTGTACTCCAAAATGCCATCAAACAACTGAATGCCCTCAACCACGCTAAATCGGAGTTCCTCGACTCCCTCAAACAAACCAATAACCTACTCTATCATGTAGCATCCCTGTATCTGCACCCCGATTATGTAGGACAAAAAGAATTCGCCAACGAAAAAGATTTTATCGCTAAACAGTTTTTCGCATTCGCAAACCTCGCCAAAGATCGCAAATACGACGATCTGCCCGATGTACAAAGCGCTTTCGACCATTTTCATACCGCATTGATCGGAAGCGGCGCCACGCCGGAGGAAATTAAATCCTATGTGGATGCACAATTAAACAAGTTGATCGCTGGCACCAAAACACACCGATTCGCACTCAGCGGTGTAATCAGTGCCGCTAAATTAACCAACTCACCCAATTTCCCATCCTGGGCCCAACGTTACCTGAATGATTATAAAGATTCCAAATTCGGAGAAATCCTTCGATTGGAATATGAAATGAAAAAAGCTTCCACTTTTACGCCAGGTTTCGAAGCACCCGATTTAGTCGGTATGACCCCGGATAGCAGCACTTTCGCACTGAGTAAATTGCGCGGTAAAGTGGTTCTGGTCGATTTTTGGGCCAGCTGGTGCGGCCCTTGCCGAAAAGAAAACCCCAACGTGAAAATGAACTACGCCAAATACAAGGATAAAGGTTTCGATGTCATCGGAATCAGTCTCGACAGAGATATTAATGCCTGGCGTACCGCCATAGAACAAGATGGACTACTTTGGCATCACATCTCCGACTTGAAAGGCTGGCAAAGTGAACACGCCGCCCTGTACTCAGTCACTTCAATCCCCCAAACACTCCTGATAGATAAACAAGGAAAAATCATAGCACGGAATATTCGCGGAGAACAACTGGGTGAAAAACTCAAAGGAATTTTCGGGGAGTAAACAGATTCATCCCCAACGTCTCTATAAATCAAAAAAAAGCGTCATCCAGTAAATGACGCTTTTTTTTGATTTAGACCCTATTGAAAAATATTTTCTATTTATTTTTAACCAGACCAGGCCTTTTTTGTCCCAGGTGCTGGAAATAATAGGACTAAATTACGGCAAAAAAAGAACCGACTTATGAAAAAAACTGCCTATTTATCAGAAATTTAAATTTTTACAGGCTTTTACAAGAACTAAGCACCTACAAGGATGCAATCACACCCGCACGCAAACTAAGCGTATGAATTCGAGAAGGATCCGGACCAATTCCTTTTCTAGTTAATGTCCCCTGCAACATGGGCTCCAAGAATAAAGCAGCACGGCTACCTACCTTTCTTTCTATTCGTAGACCCGCATCTGCACTCAAATAAAAATTATCGGCAATTGAACCGTTTTCAAATGTTCCACGACCCGCTTTAAGGGTTTTGGGACCGGTATTACCGCCAGGAATTGTAGATTGTGATAAACCCGGGTAGTAAATTGTTTTGGTTTTATATTGTTTCTTCGCCGCAAATTGAGCCGTTGTACCCCCAACCGCACTCAAATTCCAACGCCCCAACTTTCCCAACTGTCTGTTCAAATGAACTGGTATAGCTACCAAATGAGCTGAAACCTCCTGTATATAAGCGCCATAATAACCATTGTTTACGTTGCCACTGTATATTTCAACCTTTAACTTTGGTTGAAAGGTCTTTTGGGAATACCCAATCCCTCCTTCAATACCCCATTTCCCTTTCCGATATCCTATAGCCAAACCACCTTCCGTGCCATTCACCTGTCGGGTATCAGATTCTAGCTTGACCATGTTCCGATCCCAAGCTCCAAATGCCAGGGCATAAAAACGGGAACCCATTTTTGATTCCGCCTTTTTCTGAAAAACAGCCACTGGCGATGGTTGAACGGATTGCGGCAAAAAGTGAACCATCGGTATTTCTCCACTCAATACAGGAACCGGGTCTAACAAGGATGCCTCTTTCGATTCTGACGAAACAATTACCGATTGCAAGGGGTCAATTGCAGAAATTGTTTGTCCCGAGGTAAAGGGTTGTAAAACAAATACCGAGCCCGCTGTTGGCTTGGAATGAGCAGGGCTGTGCGTGCGAACTTGCCTTCCAACTCGATGTTTTTGAGCGCCCGATGCCACGCTGGCAACAGGTCCTTCTAAATGCCCAGCTTGGGTGTCATTTGTCCCCGAATTCGAGCGCATCCCATCCAGGTACCCAAATAATAACAGAAATACAGCAGCCTCTGCTAATTTTAAAACCCAAATTCTCCGACGCAGTCTGTGCTCTGCATCCAAACGGTTCGACATTTGTTCCCAGTGAGCCTGCTCAAATGGAGCCTCCAACTGGGAAAGCACCCGCCGATATTGCTGATCTGTTTCCGGATCAGTAGCATCGCCGAAAAGCGTACGCCCCATCTTTTGCTCCAGTAAATCCCAACTGGATGCGTCAAAGGGGGCCTCGTAATGCTCGAGCGCCGACTTTAAAATTGAATCAAATTTTTTTTCTTCTTGCATGACCGTTCTATTGGGTCCTTTTATGTCATTTATGGATGCGTATCAACAGGTGGTTCCATGCGGCCTGCTTCAAAATCCATTCTGTATGTGGCAAAATATTCTTGCAACTTCATGCGCGCCTTTACCAAATTGCTGCGTGAAGTACTTTCGGTAATCTGTAAGGTTTCTCCAATCTCCTTATGCGAATAACCCTCCACAACATATAAATTAAATACAGCACGATATGCGGGAGACAAAGTTTGAACTGCCTGCAATATCTCCTGCTCCG
>JAGWYI010000637.1 GCA_018969455.1 Bacteroidota bacterium
TTCGGGTTCTACCCTATCACCAAAACCCGAAAAGCCGGTCTTATCATTCCCAAAGATTTTGAATTTGCAGACAAGGAAGGCCTCGGGTTGCGTGATTTTGGCTGGTACCAGCCCATCAACGATCACATGGACGTTACCGCATTGTTCAACCTGTATGCCAGCGGCTCCTGGGGCGTTACCGCTACCACCCGGTATGAAGAACGATACCGCTTCAGCACCAACCTGCGCCTGAACTACAACAACCGCGTTTCTGAAGACAATTTTGCCCGAAAAACTTCCGCAAAATCTTTCGGAATTACCCTCAACCAAAACCAGGACCCCAAATCGCACCCCACCCGAAAATTTGGAGGATCGGTTAACATCGAAACCAACCGAAACCAAAACCGAAACCGAAATGATTACAACAGCGTGTACCAAAACTCGCTGAGCTCCAACCTCAACTACTCCCGCTCGTTTCCCGGACGCCCATTCCAACTCAATGTGGCCATGAGCCACTCCCAAAATACCCGAACGCGCCAAATGACTTTCAACCTCCCCAATGCAACCTTTACCATGCAGCGCATTTACCCGTTCAAACGAAAAGCGCCCGTTGGAAAAGAAAAATGGTACGAAAAATTGTCGCTCAATTACAACTCGGCCCTCCGAAACGAACTGGTTGCCATTGATACCGAACTGTTTACCATCAAAACGCTGCAAAGCGCACGCATGGGCATTCAACACCGCGCCTCAACCGATTATAATTTTAAATTGTTTAAATACATCACCATCTCCCCGGCTGTTTCGCTCGAGGAAAACTGGTACCCCTACAAAATTGAAAAAACCCTGAAACCCGAAACCCGACTCGCCTACGATACCATTCGCGACAATGCAAGCGGAGAAATCATCGCCATCAACCTCAATGACGCCAAATCCAAATACGGCATCGATACCACCCTTCGACATTACGGGTTTTATACCTACCGACAAGGAACTGCAAGTATTTCGGCCTCTACAGCCCTGTTTCTGACCAAACAATTCCGCCATGGCTGGTTCCGGGGATTTCGCCACACCCTGAAACCTACCGCAAGCATGAGCTTCGGCCCCGATTACTCCAAACAACGCTACAATAAATTTTACAGCACCTACGAAACCGACCTGCGGCCCAGTAAAAACGATACCCTGAACTACAGCTACCTCGATGAAGGCCTTTTCGGAAAACCACCCTCCAGCAGAAACAGCAGAGACCTGATTATGTCCTATAACCTCATCAACCTGCTGGAATTCAAATACTATTCTGCCAAAAAAGACACCATCTTCAAAAAAAGAATTTTCGATAACCTCAACTTTACCGGCAATTACAACTTCTCTGCCGATTCCCTCAACTGGAGCCCCATCAGTACCGGCGGCCTGTTCCGCCTCTTTAAAGGCGTTACCAACCTCAGCTGGAATGCCGTTTTCGACCCCTACACCATCAACGCACGCGGTCAACGTGTAAATCAATTCGAATTCAAACAAAATCGCCGACTCCTGCGCACTTCCAACCTGTCTATCGGTATTAATACCAATTGTACCATCAAACAACTGAAAGGCCTTTTTACCGGCGAAACCAAAGCACCCGGCGCTACCACGCCCCCATCCCCCACGGCGCCCAATACGCCCATCACCGAACTAAACTTCATCGATTGGTTTGATGAATTCCGACTCAGCCACCGCATTACTTTCGAACGCAAACTCATCCCAATGGGTTACGGCTCTTACCGGGATACCATCGTAATCGGAAATCACAATGTGAGCATCAATGGTAACCTCCAACTTACAGCCAACTGGGCGCTCACCATTGGAAACATCGGCTACGACTTTCAAAGCAAAAACATCGTTTACCCCGACCTCGGCTTTACCCGCGACCTCCATTGCTGGCTCCTGAGCCTCAGCTGGCAACCCATCCGAGGTACCTATATTTTCTCCCTTGCCGTGAAACCCGGAACACTCGATTTCCTCAAAATTCCTTACCGGAAAAATAATTTCGACGCCCGATTATAAGTCCGAACCCCATCGGATGATCAATCCCCGGGCGGGTAAGGGACTTGGCCCAATACAGCACCAACTTATTTCAGACAAGCCATCTCCGAGGCTCCAATTTTTCGCTCTAAAAGACTCTTCAAACTTTAACCGAAATGGAGCCAGCTTGAAATGCAATTTTTTTTCCGTTCCCCAATGCAACATTTCCGCCTGAAAATGGACCTTACACATGTCTAATGCTGCCATACATCGATAATCAGACAAGCACAACAAGCAACGGCTTACCTTCGCATCAAGCACTCATTACCCAATGTTTTGTCCAACCACAACTCGATAAAACCATACCATATGACCGTAAAAAAAACACTTCTTCTGCTCTTCCTCCTGCCCTTTTTACTTCCCGTTTTCGCCCAATCGCCCGCCATGGTCGACCTCAAAGGCGCCATTCGCGATACC
>JAGWYI010000638.1 GCA_018969455.1 Bacteroidota bacterium
TTTCTTACCCTGTTTGATCAGGTGCATTCCCATTGCCTCAATAAAGGTGCTTTTCCCGCTCCCGGGTGCGCCTGTGATGCCAATCCGGATCCCCTTTTCCATTTGCCGTGTTGGCAAACGCCCTATGATTTCCTGAGCCATTGCCACATGATCGGGTCGGGTGCTTTCCACCAAGGTAATGGCCTTGGCTAATAGCACACGGTTACCGGCTAAAATGCCGGCAAGCAGGGTGTTTATATCGGGTATTTGGTTGCGCATCAATTCCTAATCGGCGTAAAAATAGGCAAGATTCAGCATCTGCATAAAAACCGGCGCTTTTAATCTGATGTTGCGTATACAGGCTTCAAAGGAGCCGACCGGCCTTGCCTTTGGCTTCCGAATGTAAAACCGGTTACAACACGGAAAACAATCTGGTTGGGCCTTGTGTTTTATTGCGTAAAAGGAGGATCCTCTACCAGGCGCCTTAATTTAACGCATATTTGTGCCTTGAATTTGTTATCACCTATTTAATATGAAAAAAATCAGCATCTGGCTGTTGCCTTTATTGGGCTTTTTTGCCTGCAAATCCGCTGAAAAAGCGGTGTATACCCCCGATCAACTGGTACCTACAGAACATGCATTGCTTTGGAAAATAAGCGGAAACGGTTTAAAAAAGCCTTCCTACCTGTATGGCACCATCCACATCATACCCAAATCGCAATTTTCACTGGCGGCGCCCACCCGGCAAGCGCTCAACAGCGCACAACAACTTATTTTCGAAATTGATATGAAAGAGATGCTCAATATGGGTACTCAAATGTCGATGCTTACCAAATCCTTTATGGCCGGAGGAAAAACCTTGAAAGATTTACTCCCCCCCGAAGACTACCTGTTTGTAAAATCCAAAATGGGCAATCTGGCCATGCCGGGCAACATCATGGAACGATTGAAACCCATGTTTTTGAGCACGCTCCTTTCTACCGAGCAGGAAGGAATGCCTAATAAAGGCCAGTCAACCTCGGTGGAGATGGAACTATATCAATTGTGGAAAAAGCGAAAATTACCCACTGGCGGATTGGAACATGCTGATTTTCAGATTTCTCTGTTTGACAGCATTCCCTATGAGGCGCAGGCACGTATGCTGGTGGAAGGCCTCCGGTCTGATACGCTTTTGCAAAATGGCGCCTCCGAACTGGATAAAATGAACGATATGTATGCGCATGAAGACATCAACGCCATGCAAGCATTAATTGGCGATGATTCCGGGGAGATGGGCCAATATGAAGAAATTTTGCTGCTAAAGCGCAACCGAAACTGGATTCCGGTTATGGGAAATTACATGCGCCAGCGACCTTGTTTTTTTGCGGTAGGATCGGGCCATTTGGGCGGAAAGGAGGGGGTAATTGCCTTGCTTCGAAAGGCCGGATACCGGGTAGATGCGGTCCCTTCAAACAAGGATAAACTTTAAAAAAGGGGCTTGAACTTTCTGTTCAAGCCCCTTTTTTAAGTAATACTTCGCGCTGCTTGCTTTAATGCATGCCCTTCGGCATAAATCATTGAAAACTGGCGCTCAGCATGGCAATGGGTGCTGCCTTTCAACACGGCGTTCAATCTAATTTCTTTTTTGCCTTGATCAAAAAAGAAACCGTTACCACATCCTGGATCAGCTTGTCGGAAGCCGTTCCCAAGATGCCCGAACGGAAATTGATGCCCCAATCGGTACGGTTGATTGGAAAGGTGGCTGATTGTGCCTCAATTTCATTGTCGCTTATTTTCAACATTACCGGGATATTGACGCCCTTGGTTTTGCCTTTCATAGTCAAAGTACCCGATACCACATAGTTAAAATCGGGCATGTTACTGGGGTAAACCTCTGTAAATTTGAACTCCGCTTTGGGGAACTTACGCACTTCAAAAAAATCGGAATCTTTCAAATGCGACTCCAAATCGCGTTTTTCTCCAGGATCTTTAAGGTCAACTACGGTTACCGAGGTCATGTCGAGGCTAACCGATCCGGACAGCAACTTTCCGCCATCCGCTTTTAACATACCATCTGCAACCTGGATGTTGCCATTATGCGAATCGCCCACGGCAGAGCGGCCCGCCCAGTAAACAACACCGTTACTTACTTCGAAATTACCACTGGCCCGGCTGTTAGGGGCTTTTTCGTGTACCGTATCGAGCTTAACTTGAGCGGTATGGTTATCCGTTGGTTTGGGTGCGTTTTTTTGGCACGAAGAAAAAACGCCAAGGGTGAGTGCGGCTACCAAGCAGGCGCCAGATGAATAGGACATGCGGGAGGGTATCGTATGCATTTAAAAAGGAGCAATTAATTTGAAGGTGCAAAATTACAAGGCCTTTCGACAAAAAATAATGCACAAGGCAGCAAATAGGATATTTACGCGTTTTTGAAAAACAAAAGAAGACCTATGACCACACGCTTACTGCTATTTTGGGTATTTGTACTGC
>JAGWYI010000639.1 GCA_018969455.1 Bacteroidota bacterium
GATGTTGCAGCCAGGATGTTGGTACGTCCGGCCGAATTGCCAATTGGAATTGTTACTGCTTTAATAGGCGCTCCAGTATTTGTTTTACTGCTCCGCAAAACTGATTATTTCTTTTAACATGGTAAATGTAGAGCATATCCGATACCAGCGGGGTGGGGCTATAATATTGGAAGGAATAAACGCCTGTTTTTTTCCTTCCAGAATCAACATGATCATTGGCCCAAACGGTGCAGGAAAGTCGACCTTGATCCGTCTGTTAAGCGGAATGATCCAACCGGATTCAGGTGCAGTATATTATGGCACAACAAATTGCCGGGATATTCCCTTGGTGTCAATGTCTCGGATGCGTGCTTTGCTGTCGCAAAATATGGATTTAGCGTTCCCTATGCGTGTTTCAGAGGTAGTAATGATGGGAAGATATCCTCATTTTCAGTATCAGCCTAATGAATTGGATCATCAAATTTGTGAGGAGGCAATGTCATTTTTTGACGTTCGTTTTCTGGCCGATCGCAATTTTCAAAGTTTGAGCGGAGGAGAGCAACAACGCGTTCACTTCGCGCGCGTAGCTGCCCAGATTTGGAGTAAAGATCAAAGTAAACTCCATTATTTGTTTTTAGATGAGCCGCTTACATATCTTGATATATATTATCAAAATGATTTTATGGAAAAATTAGTTCAGCTGGCACAGCTTCATCAAATTGTAATAGTTGGGGTCATGCACGACTTGAATTTGGCAGGTAAATACGCCGATACCCTGCTCTTGCTGGATCGGGGCCGCATTGCGGCATTTGGGGGAAAAGAGGAGGTTTTGCGACCAGAAATCATTGGCTCGGTGTATAAAATGGAAGTAGAAATTGTTTCTCACGGGAGAGGTAAAAGGCTGTTTTTTTGAGAGCAGGAGCCCCTTCGAGGGATCTTTGAATGGATTTTTAGTCAATCAAATAAAAAAGCGGCCTGATGTCCCACACATCGAGGCCGCCAACAATAGCAGAAATACTATGGTGTTAACCGAATTAGTATATGTACTATGAACAGTTAGTCTACATTATCGTGCAAAAACGTGTTGCCACCGAGTTTAATCTCGGCATCTTCTTCCAGTGAAATCGTCCAGCCCGACATACCGATTTGGTCGGCATCGGGTACATTATCCAGTTTGATGTTTTTGCGCAGGTAAGCCGGTTGGCTTTCCAGTTCAATGATGGTTTGCGGCGAATTGAGTTTCACCACATTCAAGGGTCGGTTACGGGCCTCTTCCTTGCGGCGCTGGGCCTCCTCAATCCGGCGGCGGCGTTCATCTGGGCTCAAATCGTCCGATTCTTTGCGCACATATGGGTCATTGCCTTGGGTACGGCGGATCTGGTCTACAGTTTCCCGGATGTTGTCGAATTCGAATTCGATAGCGTGTGCAGCCTTCTCTTCAACCGGGGTGTAGGCGGTATCATCGCTGATTGTAAAAAGAGAAGGCTGATGCTTTTTTACATCGTCGTCTAGGTGTACTACTTGCCGCTGATCGGTATTTGGGCTAGTTTTTTTGCTTTGAAGCATCTGATTGAGGGGCAATTTCTTTTCTTTTGCCTCAAATCCGGTTGCAATAACGGTTACAGAGAGTTTTTCGCCCAATCGTTCGTCGAAGCAATTACCCCAAATCAGGTTGGCTTCCTCACCGGCTTCTTTTTGCACAAATTCGGTGATTTGGAAGATTTCATCCATGGTTGCTTCCTTCAAGCCGGAAGTAATATTAACCAGGATATTTTTTGCGCCCCGAATGTTGTTGTCTTCAAGCAGGGGTGAGTTCAAGGCTTCATCAACGGCACGCAATGCCCGGTTGTCTCCATCTGTCACAGCGGTTCCCATGATGGCTACACCGGAGTCGCGCATGACGGTATTCACGTCTTCAAAGTCGACGTTCACGTAACCGGGTACGGTGATGATTTCTGCTATGCCTTTAGCTGCGGTGCAAAGAATGTTATCGGCTTGAGAAAAGGCTTGAGAAATGGACAAATTTCCATAAATATCGCGCAATTTGTCGTTAGAAATTACCACCAGGCAATCGACATTTCGCCGAAGTTCTTCCATTCCTTCAAAGCCGTTTCCAACACGGGTTCTACCTTCAAAGGTGAACGGAAGTGTAACGATGCCCACGCTCAGGATTCCAAGTTCCTGGGCTGCTTTGGCGATAATGGGTGCAGCGCCGGTACCGGTACCGCCGCCCATTCCCGCTGTGATAAACACCATTTTGGTGTTATTTTCGAGGTGACGTTTTACTTCCTCGATGCTTTCCATACAGGCTTGCTTCCCTACAGAGGGTTTGCTTCCTGCGCCATGCCCTTTAGTAACCTGTTGGCCCAGTGATATTTTAGTGGGTACAGGGCTCAGTTGCATGGCCTGGGCATCGGTATTACAAATGATGTAATCTACACCAACGAT
>JAGWYI010000640.1 GCA_018969455.1 Bacteroidota bacterium
CAGGTAAGTACACTGGCAGTGTATGACAATCAGCCCATTGCAAATATTCCTTGCTCCAATGCTGAATTGCTTATTTTCACCAGCCCAATGAACGCCAGGGCCTATTTTGCCCAAAACACCTTAGGGAAAGGTCAAAAACTGATTGCAATCGGTCCGAGCACTTCAAACACCCTGAAACAACTCGGATTTACGGAAATATGGACGCCTGAAACACCCGACGAAAAGGCCATTGCGCAGTTGATAAATAGTCATTTTACCAACAACCCTTCAAACCTGCATTCTTCCATGAAAAATTAGGAACTAGCCTTATTTTTGCGCCAACCCCGCAGCATCAACCTTTGTTTCACGCAAATTCAAGAATGGGCATGGCCAAAAAATCGGCACCGGCAAAATCCAAAAACACCCAGGCACGCAAAACGCCTGTCCCAAACGCTCCCCTCACCAGCATTCAAGCGCATGAGCCGGCGGGTTGGCGTAGCTATGCCCTGGCTGTAATGCTGATTACCGCACTGGTTTATTTGCCAAGTTTGCAAAACGGACTGGTAAATTGGGACGACGACCCTAATATCACCGAAAATCCCAACCTGGAGCGCATAGGCCACGGTGCATCCTGGGGTGAAACCATCACCAATATATTTGACTTAAAAAAGGGCGCCGTAATTGGCAACTACAACCCACTTCCAATCCTGACATTCGGGATAGAAAAAGCCCTATCGGGCGACTTCAATCCTACCCTCATCCATAGCACCAACCTGGTATTGCACCTTTTAACAGTATTCTTTGCCATGCGCCTGCTTCTTTGGATGGGTATTGGTATTTGGGGAGCCACTGCGGGCGCGCTTTTAATGGGCATACATCCCATGCGGGTTGAATCGGTAGCCTGGGCGACCGAACGCAAAGACGTATTGTTTGCAGTTTTTTTCTTTGCAGCCTTATGGTATTACGCACGCTGGATCAAATCAGAAAAAAGCGTAGAAAGAACGCGTTTTTACATCATTATGCTGGTTTTGGCCGTGTTGTCGCTGTTTTCAAAGGTACAGGCGGTTACCCTGCCGCTTTCCATGCTTGCACTCGACTATTTCTACCGTCGGCCGATTTCGTTCAAACTGATTTGGGAAAAAACACCGTTCTGGCTGTTATCGCTTACTTTTGGTATCATCAACCTGATGACTCTGAAGGCGCAGGGCTCTACCAATGACGATGTCACCCAGTTTACCTTACTCGACCGTTTGTGCATCGGGGCATACTCTTACTGTACATATATTTACAAAATTGTATTCCCCTACCCGATGTCACCCTTGTATCCCTATCCCAAACCGCTGCCAATTTGGGTATACATTGCACCGGCTTTTGTTCCATTTATCCTTTACGGTGTTTGGCGGATGTGGAAAGCGGATAAGCGTATTTGGATATTTGGCGTATTGTTCTTTACCTTTAATGTGATGTTCCTGTTGCAGATATTTGCAGCCGGACAAGGTTTTCTGGCCGACCGCTTTACGTATGTACCTTATTTTGGGGTATTTGCAATCGTCGCGTGGTATGCTGCACAGTATGCAAGCGATGAAAAGCGACGCGGAACACTTCAATTGATAATGGGTGTTTTGGGCCTTGTTTTTGGCATTTGGTCTTATCAGCAAATAAAAGTTTGGAAAAATGGCGAGAGTTTGTGGAGCCACGTCATAAAATTTGAAGGTAAAACCAATTCGTTGCCCTATTGGAACAGAGCCCAATATTACCGTGCTCAAAAAAAGATCGACCTTTCGCTCAAAGATTACACCCAGGCCATTACCATCCACCCGAAAAACCCGGAATTATACAATAGCCGCGGTAAAACCTATTTTGACATTGGCATGGCGCAAAACCCCAATGACCCCAAGTACAAGGAATTCATTGAAAAAGCCATTGCCGATTACTCCAATGGTTTGCGCCAGCCTGATAAGAAACCTGCTTCACATGCCGAATTGCTTATCAATCGGGGAGCAGCATATGGCGCTTTAAACAACCTGCAAGCGGCCATTCAAGACATTTCAGAAGGGCTAAAACTCAATCCCGATAACAAAAACGGGTATTTCAATCGTTCCATTGCATATTACAATGCCGGCCAACTGGAAAACTCTCTGAAGGATTACCAGTCATACCTGAAATACGACCCCTACAATGCGAATGTGTACTATGAATGCGGCACCATTTACCGAAGCCTGAAAAGAAACGACGAAGCCTTGAAGAATTTGAACAGGGCCCTGGAGTTGGATCCCAAATTCGGACTGGCCTATCTGGAGCGGGGAAGAACGCAGTTACAGGCAGGCGTAGACCACAATATTGTGCGAAACGATTATAATCGGGCGCGTCAATTGGGGGTATCACTTACCCAGGAGGACATGGAAATTGTAAACGGGAGATAATTTTATCTAATCGATGTGTTGCT
>JAGWYI010000641.1 GCA_018969455.1 Bacteroidota bacterium
CTTTTAACGCCATGCTGCATTTATTTTTTCGGCAATAGGACATGGCTATTCCCTCAAAAATAAGCCTTGCCTGGCGCCAAAATCTTTACCTTTCATCTATCCCGGAGGTTTTAAAACAGTTTCTAAAAAGAAGCAACATCTTTGTCAAGTTAAATTTGGCGCTGACGCGCTTGGCACAAAACAAAAAGCACATACCACCGGTAGCGGTATGTGCTTTCAAAATCGTGCATCCTATCTATGTCTAAACGCCGCACCCAAAGCAGCGTTTTTTAACGATTAGGTGTTGATTAACAGAACCTTGGCGCCAACACAGCAATTGCGCTGGCCTGCCTCGCTGCGCTAATCCGCCCCGTGCATCATCCGGCGCAACGGAAACGACAAGCCGAATAAGATCAAGCCCGCAACACCCGACATTCCCAGGAAGATGACGAAAAACTGGTAGAGGTCTTTGATCGGACTGCCCAAAAATTGGGGGTATTGGGTGGGAATTTCTTTTTCTTTGGTAATTGCCAGTTGCTCGGGCGTCATTTGAACCGTTCCGTCCAAAATGCCCCGGTAAGTTTGGTTGTCGATGCCATTATCCATCGCTTTTTTAAATTCGCTGCCCGAGGGTGGATACAATCCGCTCAATTGGCCGGCAGCCTTGTTCGCTACCGAGTTGGCCAAAAACCATACGCCAAACAAAAGCGATACAAAACGCATGGGCGCCAGTTTGGATACCAGCGACAAACCAATTGGGGAAAGGCACAATTCGCCAATGGTGTGGATCACATACAAGGCAATCAGCCAGAACATGCTCACCTTGGAATCCATGCCGAGGCCTTTTACACCTATGGCAATGACGGCATATCCCAATGCAAGAATCATAAGACCCAACGACTGTTTTACCAGCGAATTGGGCTCTGATTTTCTTTTAGCCAAAGCAACCCAAATGGCGGCAGTAATCGGCGCCAGCAACACCACGGCTACGGCATTAACTGATTGGAAGTAACTGGCCGGAATGAGCCAGCCAAACAAGTTGCGGTTCGTTTGTTCTTCAGCAAAAAAGGTGAGCGAAGCGCCAGCCTGCTCAAATGCTGCCCAGAAAAACACCACAAAAAAGGCTGAAACATATACCACAATGATTCGGTCGCGCTCTATGCGCGTGAGCGAACCATCGGTGATGATCATGGTCATCATCGAAATGGTGGCCGAATAAATCAAAGCGCCAATCCAGTCGAAGCCCAATACCTTGAAAAAGAGGAAAAATAAAGCCACCAGCATACCGGCGGCCAAAGCCAGTTGCCTGGCGCCCAGGCCCGCACCCGAATCGGAATTTTCGGTTTTAATGGAGGTATTCGGCTGTGCGCCAATGGGTTGCCCGTCGGGCGTAATCACATACCGGTCTTTTTGCGTTTGGAACAATATGGTGCCCAATATCATACCGATACCGGCAGCCAGAAAACCCCATTTGAAATCGGCAGGGTTGCCGGTGTCGCCCACAAAACCGCATACCAAAGGTGCAATAAAGGCGCCCAGATTGATGCCCATGTAAAATATGGTGTATGCTGCATCCCGGCGTTTGTCACCCTCGGTGTACATCTGACCAATCATGGAAGAAATATTGGGCTTGAAAAAACCGTTGCCCACAATCAAAAACACCAAACCCGCCCACAACAAAGACGCCGCCAAATCGGAATTCTGGTACATGGAGGCACTGCCAAACATCAAAAACTGTCCAATAGCCATCAACAAACCGCCCGCTACAATCGACCGGCGATTGCCCCAGTAGCGGTCGGCTACATAACCCCCTATCAAGGGCGTCAGGTATACCAAACCAGTATAACTGCCGTATATGCTGGAAGCCGTCTCCTTGGAAAAAAGAAGCGCCTTCATCATGTACAAGGTAAAAATGGCGCGCATGCCGTAATAACTGAAGCGCTCCCACATTTCAGTGAAAAAAAGCAGCGCCAATCCGCGGGGGTGGCCCCAAATTTCTTTGTTCTGTTGTGCCATATCTGTTTATTGCTTGATCTTGGTTTGAAATTTTTGTTTTATTGAGGGCAAAAGAACGGAATAAAGTATCATCTTTCTACCTCTACCCTGTTTTTTCGTCCGAATTGCTAAAAAGGACCTCTTTTTGTTCGGATTTAATCCCGCATCCGGTATGCATTCGCTTGCGTATTTTGTAGGAGCACACCCTATCTTTGCCTTATTTTTGCAATTGCGTACCAAACGTTGCCTGAATGGCCAGATTCCGTGTTGTGCCAAATGCTGTTGGTTCCAGGGCCCGGTTCCCATTGGCTCCCGCAAAATTAGGCAGCGCCTGGTATTTTACCCCAAAATCCTTAAACCTTTATGATCCTTGCCCAAATGCGTACTGTTTTTTTTAGCTTTGTAATTGCAGCCTTTTTTGCCTGCTCCGCCGATTCCAAACAGAATA
>JAGWYI010000642.1 GCA_018969455.1 Bacteroidota bacterium
TTTGGATACAGCCTGGATCGTTGGCGCCCGATGCTTTTGGCGTGCCGCCGTTTACGGTATATACAATGGTGTATTGGCCCACGCCTGCGCCCGGATTGAACTGGGTGGCTGAAACGCCGTTTACGGTAAAGCCTTGCGATACGATGTTGGCATCGCCGGGGTTACCGGTCAGGTTCACCACATCGGAGTACAGGCAGAACGGACCGCTCAGGTCGGAGGTGATGGCAGGGTTCGGGTATTGGCAGGAGTTGCCGATGGTGAGGATTTCACCAATTTCACTGCGGATTTTCACCGTATAACCGATTGCATCAACATGGATACCATTCAAATAGTAGTCGCCGCTGTTGATCGGGTTTTCTGTAAGAACTGCGCCTAAAATCGTTACGGGCGCCGCTGGGGGAGCAGGACTGAACTGGCTGAACAAACCAGGAGCCTCGATCACAGTCCAAACTTTACCTGCCAAAGATTCAATTTTGATGGTTTCGCCAAATTGACCATTGGTCAGGGTAGTAGCGTTATTTTTGCACACACATGGATCCGTAATCAAAATTTTAGGTGTACAACGTACGAATGGTGCGATAAATACTTGCGTAGTACAAGAGCTGGTGTTATTACATTGGTCAGATGCGGTACTGATAAAAGGAATTGTCTGACCTTGATTAGCACAGGTAAATACTTGAGAATTTGTACCCAAGGTTACAGTGCCGCAATTGTCATTGCCGGTAACACCCAGGCTGGCAGCAGTTACAGTCGCTTTGCCAAAAATATCGAGGTTTACAGTAACATTTGCCGGGCAGTTCAGGGTTGGGCCAGCAATGTCTTGTGTAGAAATGGTTTGTGTATATACGCTTGTGTTTCCGCAAGCGTCGGTTGCAGACCAGGTACGTTTGATGATTTTCGCGGAGGGGCAAGAGCCTTGCGTAGTGGTTTCATTGAAGGTAACGGGCAAACCAATTGGCGGTTGCACAGGGAATGTTTGCCCTTGATTGACCTGACCGGGTGTTGCGGGGAAAGAAGCAGAAGCCCCATTCCAGGAAAAGGAAGCATAATTGGCTCCGTTTCCAGATAGGCGCAAGGAAAGACCGATTGGGTCAGCTCCGGATTCAGACACACCGATATCGGTAGAAACCTGTCCGTTTACAGGCCCCCCAATCGCAGTCATAGTGCCTTCATAACCCAGGAACTGAATGGCAGTTCCACCTTTAACGAATGCAATCGCATCAGATGGGCCATTTTCAATACCATCGGTTGGGAGGAAGAACGCAAGGGTACCGAAACCATTGCTTTGATTTGGAATAATACCAGTCAAAGAAATATTACCGTAAGTACCACCAGTGTTGCCAACCGAGCCATTGTAGAAGTACAATTCGTATCCGCTGAGGTTGGTGCCAGCGCGGCCAGCAATTTCCACAAATTCATTTACATCGGTACTGATATTGTCGTAGTGGAGTTCGTTGATCCACACTGGACCGTTTACAATACCTGCAGGGTCACAATCATCAGTTGCCACAACGGCTGGTGCAGCAGGAACAGGATCGGAGCATGAGATTGTAATGTTAGCGGGTTTTGGTGTCAGAACAGGTGCAATATTGTCAATAACCGTAATGGTTTGTGTATGTGTCGCTGCATTGCTGCAAGCATCTGTTACCGTCCAGGTACGGGTCACGATGCGTGAACCAGCGCAAGCGCCATTCACCTGTGTTTGCATAAAGGAGGCAGGAATGGACGCCGGCAGCGGATTGATGGTTTGGCCTGCATTCAAGGCGCCAGGGGACTGCGTAATTGGCCCTACCCAGGTAAAGTTTGTTGCAATCTGGCCGGTACCGGTAAGTTGCAGCGACAAACCAACTGGTTCGTTGCCCAGTTCCTGAACTCCTACATCTGTTGAAAACATACCGACAGCAGGTCCGTCTACGGCCTGGAAAGAACCTTCATAGCTCAGGAATTGAATTACATTGTTGGTTGAAATGCGATACAAGGCAAACCCATCGGGAGAACCGTTTTGAATGCCATTTACCGGGTAAGAGAAGGAAACCGCGCCGAAACCGTTTGACTGATTTGGAATGGTACCGCTCAAGGTAGTCGTGGTATAAACCACCCCACCGTTGCCATTGTAAAGAATTAGTTGATAATCTGAAAGGTTGATACCAGCGGAGCCTGCGATCTCGATGAATTCACCAACGTCTGTTCCGGTATTGTCATAGTGGAACTCGTTGATCCAGATTACGGAAGGCACCGAGCCTGCGCCGGAACAGTTGTCGCTACCTGTGAGGGTTGGCGCTACCGGCAGATTTTGGGTACAAGTAATGGTGATATTAGCGGGCAGCGTTTCATTGAACGTTGGTGCAGTTTGGTCATTGACCGTAATGACATGCGTACAGAATGCAGACAATCCGCACTGGTCTTGTGCGCGGTAAAC
>JAGWYI010000643.1 GCA_018969455.1 Bacteroidota bacterium
CAGCATCGGATATACCTACCAATACACGCGCAACAATCTCCAACTCAACAACAAAAACGCTACATTCAGCGAAATTGGTTTGTTTGCCGGAGTCGCAGCAAGTGATTGGTCTTGGTCGGCCCTCATGCTGGATTTTGACGATGATGGAAACAAAGATTTGTTTGTCAGCAACGGGATTCCGAGGCGGATGAATGATATTGATTATGTTAAGTTTCAGGAAGACAGAACTTTACAATTAAAAGAAAATACCGATAACCATGTAGATGAAAAAGAATTGGACGTAGTGGAAAAAATGCCTCGAATAAAAATACCCAACAAATTTTATAAAAATCAGGGGAATCTCCGCTTTAAAGATTTAAAAGAACAAATACAAAACGATTTGCCTACCTATTCCAACGGCGCCCTTTCCGCAGATCTGGATGGCGATGGAGATTTGGATATTGTTGTAAATAATATTGAAAACGAGCCATTTATATACAAAAATTTAAACAATGGAAAACAAAAGGAGGCCGGTGGTTTTGTATCTTTACAATTGAAAGGCTCTTCCCAAAACCTGAATGCCATCGGCGCCCGGCTGATTGCCTACAGAAAGGACAAAAAAATACTTTCTACGGAGGCCTACCCCGTGCGCGGTTTTTTGTCGAGTGCGCAAGTTCCTCTTAGGCTGGGCATTGGCGACGTAAAAATGATAGATTCTTTGTTGCTCATATGGCCTGATTTGCACTATGAAATCTTGCAGGTTCCTTACAACCAAACCACAACCGTGGAATATAAGGCTGGTTTGCCCAAGTTCGACCCTGCGCGTTGGATCGATAAAACACCAGCATTGTACCCCTTTAAGGATGAGTCGCTCGCTGCCGGATTGAATTATACCCATAAAGAAAACAATTTTGTAGAATTTAACCGGGAAAAGCTCATTCCGTTTATGGTTTCCCGCGAAGGTCCGGCCCTGGCAGTGGGCGATTTGAATGGAGACGGGCTGGAAGATGTTTTTTTGGGAAGCGCCAAGTTTGAAAAACCTGCGCTCTTTTTGCAGGGGAAAACCGGCAAATTCAGTTTGAATACCCCTGCGGCGCTCCTGGCCGACAGTATTTTTGAAGATGTAGATGCGGTGTTTGTGGATGTCGACAACGATCACGACCTGGATTTAGTCGTTGCTTCGGGAGGAAATGAGTTTAGAGAATCTGACGAGGCCATGAAACAAAGGCTATACCTCAACGATGGAAAAGGAAATTTGAGCCGCTCCAATGCTTTTCCCGATGTTTTTGCAACGGCTTCCTGTGTAGCAGCTGCCGATTTCAACGGAGACGGTTTGGTTGACCTCTTTTTTGGCGCCCGCGCCGAACCATGGGCTTACGGACTTACTCCCAGTTCATGCCTGTTGAAAAACAAAGGTGGTGGAACCTTTGAACGAATTACACCACCCGAACTGGAAAAAGTTGGACTGGTTAAAAACGCTGTTTGGTGTGACATGGATGCTGACGGAGACCTCGATTTACTCCTGGCCATGGAATACGAACCGATAACCTATTTTGTCAATCAACAAGGTAAATTTGAGCGAAAAGTTATTGATTCCGGGTTTGGCTGGTGGAATTTTGTACTGCCTGCCGATTTTGATGGAGATGGAGACCTGGATATACTTGCAGGAAATTTAGGAGAAAACAGCCGGTTTCACCCAACCCGGCAGGAACCCGTGCGCCTTTTTGTTCATGATTTTGATGACAATGGCCAAACAGAACCGATTCTTACGTATTTTGTACAAGGAAAGGAATTGCCATTTGCCAACCACGATGAAATCATAAAGGCATTGCCAGGACTAAAGAAAAAAATACTGTATGCCAAGGATTTTGCTAAAATGGACGTAAAAGATCTGTTTGGTAACGACAAATTGGCCAAAGCGGTTCAACGTAGAATAGACTGTGTGGCAAGCAGGTATTTTGAAAATACCGGTCAGGGCTTTAAAACCTGGGATTTACCCGACGAACTGCAATTCAGTCCGCTCATGACTGCAATTTGGACCGATTTGAATGGAGACGGACAAAAAGAAGTATTCCTGGGGGGGAATTTCTATGGCTCTAACATTGAAATGGGCCGTTACGACGCATTTTATGGAAAAATACTTAAAATCGGCGCACAAGGGCATTTCGAATGTTTCGACCCCGGAATTCCAATAAAAGGGCAAATCCGAAAGATCCAAACCCTCAAAATAGGTTCAAAAACAGCATGGGTACTGGCAAAAAACAACGAGGCCGTGCAATTGCTCTTTCCCACCCGGTGATTTTAAAACAGTTTCTTGGAAAATAGGAATTTTTTAAGGCTCCTTATTCCTCCTGTTTCCAAAGAACTCAAGCGCTTCCTTGCCTGCCTGCACGGGTGCGGGCAGGCAAGAGAAGTGCATAACTTATTTCCCAAACCAG
>JAGWYI010000644.1 GCA_018969455.1 Bacteroidota bacterium
AACAATACATCGACAATGCGGGACATACCCTCAAAAAAGGGAAACTGATTCTCACCGGCGCCCAACTTTTTGTCAATCACATCAAATTGCCTCCAAACGCCATGGTGCTCAACGGCCTGGCCGATACCATGCAGTTTTTGGATAAACTGCAACTGGGCCGTTTGAACGGGATTTGAAGGCAAAAAGACAAATAAAATTTCGAATCAGCCCAATTAGCGAGTCCCTCGCTTGAAGCGCCCCTCGCTTCAAGCAAGACCCTCCAAACACCGCAACAAACTTTCGCGCCAATGCGGAATTTCCAGCCCAAACGCCTGTTTTATTTTGCTTTTGTCCATCACGCTGTAATGCGGGCGCTGGGCAGGCGTAGGATAGTCCTTTGTTTCAATGGGCAAAACCTTGCAAGCCATATCCTTTATTTCAAATATCGCTTGGGCAAAATCGTACCAACTTGTCACGCCTTCGTTGGAATAATGCCAAATCCCGGCCAACAAATAGGGTGGCACCGCCTCCGAATCGGTTTTGCGGATGATCTCTATAACCGCTGCCGCCAGATCGGGCGCATACGTTGGCGTCCCCACCTGATCATACACCACATTCAGGTGTGCACGCTCGCGCCCAAGCCGCAACATGGTTTTGACAAAATTGCCGCCGTATTCGCTGTACACCCATGAAGTGCGGATCACCATGGTATTGGGGTTGGCCAGCAAGGCCGCACGCTCGCCCGAGCGCTTGGTACGGGCATACACGCCCTTCGGACTCACCGGATCGCTTTCCTTGTATGGCGTGTTTTGTTTGGTGTGGTACACGTAATCCGTAGAAAAATGGATCAACGGGATGCCCGTGGGCGCACAGGCCTCGGCCAGGTTGCGCACCCCGGCAATGTTGATTTTGCGCGCCTGCGCAAGATCCGACTGCGCTTTGTCAACCGCCGTATAGGCTGCGCAATTGATGCACCAGCGTACTTTGTTTTGCTGAAAAAACTGCCGCACCCGGCGTTTGTTGCTGATGTCGAGCTCGGAAGAGCCAGTGAAATGAAAATCCAGTTCAGGATGTACTTTGGCCAATTGCCGGAAACATTGTCCCAGTTGTCCGTTGGCGCCCGTAACGAGTATCATATTCAGGTTTAAATTAAAATGTAAAACCAAAAGGATTGCGCATAAGAGGTATCGCAGCGCAAAGGTAATGTCCTTTTTTGCACCTGAATTATTTCCGCCTGGCTTGGCAACTTGCCAGACAAAGGTTGTTGGCCCTGTTTAAACCTGTATCTGTCGAATCACCCTGCTTCCAAGCCTGTCTGGTAAACTAATTTTGCCTCAAATAAGCATGCCATGAAAACAACTTCTACCCTTGTCATCCTTTTTTTTGCCTTTTTTCATCCTGTTTTCTGTCAACAGCCGCCTGATTATACCGTGCACATCCGAAAAACCACCCAGCCTGTGCACCTGGATGGTTTGTTGGACGAGCCAGCCTGGCAAGACGCCGAGACTTTGGGCCATTTTAAAATGAACTTTCCTGTCGACACCAGTTACACGAAATTTCCCACCGAGGTGCGGCTTTGTTTTGACGATAAATACCTGTATGTGGCCGCCCGCTGCACGCAAGATCGCAACACCTATACCATTCCCTCCCTCAAACGCGATTTCCCCAACGGCACCAGTGATGTTATAAATATCATCATCGGGCCTTTCAAAGACGGCGTGAACGGTTTTTTGTTTGGCGTAAACCCGCTCAATGTACAGCGCGAAGCCCTCATCGACAATGGCGCCAACCTCTCCTACGAATGGGACAACAAATGGGCCTCCGCCGTACACAATGAACCTGAGCAGTGGACGGTGGAAATCGCCATTCCCTTCAAAACCCTGCGCTACAAGGTTTCGGAAGGGGAAAACAGCTGGCAAATCAATTTTGTGCGCACCAAACTAAAAGGTTGGGAGGTAAGCACCTGGCGGCCAGTACCGCAACAATATTCGCCCAACAACCTGGCTTTTACCGGAAACCTGATTTGGGATACGCCGCCACCCCACCCGGGCGCAAACGTTGCCGTAATTCCGTATGCATCAGGCCGTTACGATATTGATTACCCACGCGACGCGCAGGGGTATCGCCAGGGATTAAATACAAACGGCACGCCGGGCATTGGCGGCGACGCCAAAATTGCCATTACCCCTTCCCTCAACCTCGACCTAACCGTTAATCCCGATTTTTCGCAGGTTGAGGTGGACCGCCAGGTGCCCAACCTGAGTCGTTTTGAATTGTTTTTTCCCGAAAGAAGGCAGTTTTTTCTTGAAAACCGGGATCTTTTTGCCCTTTTTGGATTTCCTACCACCCGCCCATTCTTTTCCCGGCGCATCGGGTTGGCACGCAACCCTCTCACCGGCATCAACACCACCGTACCGATTCTGGGTGGC
>JAGWYI010000645.1 GCA_018969455.1 Bacteroidota bacterium
GTTGAAAAGGTATCCGGGGCTATAAAACCTGCGGAATAGGAGCTTCGGATGTTGTTCCAGTCCTTTGAAACCGAGGCGCCCAATTGAAGTTTCCAATGCTCTTGCAACAAGCCCGACCACGTAAGGTTGGTATACAAGTTGTCGTTTCTCACCCTAAAACCAAAAATTGCCCCATCGGCAGCAGTGGTTTGAAAACCAACCAAACCATGGTTGAAATACCCATAGAATTTCAACAAGCCGTTGTATTTGGTCTTTTTGCGTAAAAACAACTCATTTCCAAGCGATTCGGGCTTGTGGGTAAAATTGGGCCGTTGCTTAATCAAAAGAAAATACGGCGCCAAATTGGTATAATTGAAATTCCCCCCGATGGAAAGGTTTTTCGATTTCCACAACTGTTGCTGTCCGTAACCAAATCCAACGCTTGAAACACTCAAAGAACCCGTTGATCGATCGGGCAAATCCTGCGATTCCAATACCAATACGGAAGACATGCCTTGCCCGTATTGTGCAGAATACCCCCCGGTTGAAAATACCGTACCTTTAAACAAAAATGGGTTGAAGCGTCCCCGTGCTGCATAATCGGGGGTACTGGCAAAAAAAGGATTGCGTACAATCATCCCATCCATCAAGGTTGGCGCCTCCGATCCTGTCCCCCCACGAACAAACAAGCCATTTTGATCGCCCGATGAAACCTGGGTGCCCGGCAAGGTGCGCAATGCGCCATAAGTGTCGCCATTGGCAGAAGAGGTGGTAACAATATCCAGCGGCTTCAGAATGGTTACCTTCTTTTCGTCGCTCGCTTCAAAGGATCCGGCTGATATAACTACTGTTTTTAATTCGTTATACCCCTCCTGAAGGGTGGGATTTAGCAGCAATGTTCCCCCTTTTAGGGAGACATCTAAAAAGAGCGTATCATATCCAAGATAGGTTATTTGCAGTTTTTGCGCCCCATTTTCCTCGGTCTCAAACTTGAAATACCCTTCCGCATCCGTGGTAGCGCCATCGTAAGTATTTACCAGCAACACATTGGCGCCAATGATGGGCGCTTTGGAAGCATCCGTCAAATGCCCTTCTACACGCGTCGTTTGCGCTGCCAATGGAAAAATAACAATACAAAAGAAAAAAAAGGGAACAGGTATTTTCATAACAGAAGCAGGTTTCGTACAACATAATTACAGCTGAAAAATAGCCTGTTAATCCATTTCCGGCCGAATCGTCGCTTTTAACCGACCAAGTGCAGGAATTGACCAATAAAGTGTTATGCCCTCCAAAACGCCCTCAAACCGGTTAAATCCAACCCAAACCAAAATGCATCATCAGGCGCTGCCTGTATGTGGATGGTTTGGTTTAATTCCGGATGGTCAAATTCCAAACTATGGGCATGTAACAGCATCCGATCAAGATTTAATACGTCCCGGAAATAACAGTTGTGCGGATGGTCTCCATGACGGCGATCCCCAATGATGGGGTGAAAAATATGCGCAAAATGCTTTCGGATCTGTTGCCTGCGGCCTGTTTCCGGGATAACTTCCAACAAGGAAAATCGGGCAGTTGGATATCGCGCTCCTATTGCCAAGGGCATTTCCGACTGCCCAAGTCGCCAATAGCGGGTTACCGCAGGCTGAGCGGCCTGCCCAAGTTCAGCATCGGCAAGGGGGTAATCAATGGTTTCATGCTCGGGGACATACCCCCGCACGACCGCCCGGTATTTTTTCTCTACTTGCTTTTCCTGAAACCGCATCCCCAAAAAACGAGCCGCTTCCTGATTTTTTCCAAAAATCAATACCCCGGAAGTCGCTCGATCCAATCGATGCACCGGATAAATACGCTGTTTCAATTGGTCGCGCAACAATTGCAATACAAACACGGTATCCTGACTCATCCCGGTTTTGTGCACCAATATCCCGGGAGGCTTGTTGATGGCAACATAAAATGAATCCTCAAATAGGATTTCAAAAGGCATAAATGGCATGAATGACGGCAATTGATGCCACAAACATCCTAAAATATCCCCGAAATACCAACAAATTTTCCCCCACCCTGGCAATCGAGGTGGCATCCGATCTGTGATCCTGAAAAGAATGTTTTAACTGAACCCATTTCACCTGAATAGTTCAGACACTCTTGCCGGGGCTGTCGTACCGTTTGCCCGGTGATAAAAAAACGCCCTGAAAAGTTGGCTCCTTTCAGGGCTATTATACGGGCACATTCGCCCAAAACAAAGGATGAATCGTTATTGAAGCAGTAACTTTCCGCCCGCAAGGGGCAAAACAGTTTCTTAGAAACTGTTTTAAAACCTCCGAAATGCTGAAAGGCAAATCTTTTAACGCCATGCTGCATTTATTTTTTCGGCAATAGGACATGGCTATTCCCTCAAAAATAAGCCTTGCCTGGCGCCAAAATCTTT
>JAGWYI010000034.1 GCA_018969455.1 Bacteroidota bacterium
ATTAAGATTTTATGGTAAATATTTGTTCCATTGGAAGGGACGATTGCCCACCAATCTCTTCCATTCCCATTTCGAACCACAGAGAAAGGTGCAAGATTTTTATCATTTACAAGTACATTGTTTTTGGATATCACCTTTCCAAGCCCATTATTCGCAGTCATATCAATGAGCGAATAATAAAAAGGCCCAAATTGTAATTTCCTTTCCGCACCATATTCAACGCCCATGTGCAACAATATATATAAACCATTCCCCGCAGGAGATGGAAGCGCCATTGCCCCGAATGGTGCGATATAACCCGAAGTCTCGCAAGTCCAATCATGCATCGTTCCAGGGTTAATTCCTTCCCCATTCTCCATGGTTTCACCATCAGCATTCGAGATAGAACATCCATTCGAATAAAAAAGAAGATTGCCAATACTATCTGCCATGGTAGCAACGGTACTTTCAAAATTCATGTGCAGATCTTGGGTGGTAACCTGCACATTATTTGAAGTAAACTGTAAAATTGCATTGCCATATCCTGGCTGATTGGTATTTTCATCGGCGCCGAGGATCCAAAATTGGTCTGGAGATACCTGTGCGAATAACATATTAAAGTAAAGGATAAAAACCGTTACAACACCGTATTTATTTTTTAGGATCATTGCTTCTGCATTTTTGTTGTTGAATTTTTTTTTGACTTTCCTGCATTCGCACTGGCGATAATGGATTCTCAGGTGGGCTATCAGGAACGTGATTGGGTAAATGAAAAGTAGGCGGTAAATGAAGTATTTGTATTTCTTCTACTGATCTGGTTGTTTTGGCACTTTTGTACGGAACATGCGTAAAATATTCCTCTTGCGTACCCGCATAAGGCAAGGTATCACAAGGCGCATTTAAGGAGCGGCCAAGACGATAGGAAGGGAAATAGCACCTTGTTCCGTCCCGTCTTTTGGGAATTGTAAGCCCCCGCTGGCTAAAATCAGCGGCCAAGAGCGGCGATTTAGGCCTGTTTAGTACATGATAAGCATTAGTTTCATTAAAAGTTGTGTAATATATTTTAGCATCAGGGGCAAGTTCTGGCGCCATAAAATGGGTATAGTAAGGTGGCGATGGGCTTGCCCCGTATTCGTATCTTGCAATGGTGTCAAATGCTATAACGGGCTCATCAATGGTCTCCATATCCAGCTGATAAACGACCAAATGCGTACCAACATAAAGAAAACGCGTATCGGGTGAAAAAACATTGGTTGATGTCCAAAACACAGGTGGTTGATAAGGCAATAAACGCGGATGGCTGAGTAAGCCACTACAACGGTCAAAATCATAAATCCAAAGTCCTGAAACATCATCGTTGTTTACAAAAAAGCGACCATCCGGCGAGGCTAAATGATAACCAGAAGTACTGCTGAATGCTGCTGGTGTAATAATTTGATCAAATACAAAATGAATGCCGCTTGGGTCTACCAAATAAGTTTGATACTTGTCATTTTGATAATCACCAACAATAATCCACCAATCTCTACCATTTCCGTGTTTAATTGCTACTGGACTTGGAATGTCGCCCACCGCCAGGGTATCATTTTTGGAGATTACTTTACCAAGCCCGCCATTTGCGTTCATATCAATGGTGGAAGAATATAAAACCGGGAAGGCCGGAAAAGGCTCGTTGTCATTATTGGCGGAAGTATGAATCAGGTAATAACGGTTGGAATACCCGGGCGCAGGAATTGCAAAACCTCCCGTTAGAGAAGGGTAACCAAATAAATATTGTTCCCATATTGTACCCGGGTTGATAACATTCCCGTTTTCCATAATTTGATGTACTTTATTTCGGATTGCTCGTCCATTGGTGTGGAATAACAAATTGCCTGAAGAATCGCTGCATATTGCACAATATAAACCATAATATTGCCTTATGTTTTCTAAACTAAAGGTAGGGTAACCCTGTTCAAAATGCATGAGCACCCCATTAGGGTTGTTATACGGGTTTGAGGATGTTCCAAAAATCCAATTATTGTCATGCTTTTGCGCATACAATAAGAATGGTGCAAGCAATAATATTGCAAAACAGTAATTTTTTTTCATGAGCATTTTATGGTTAAGAATAAAATCTCCAGCGGTGGAGGATACCACCACTGGAGACAAAAGAAAATGATTATTTTACAACGGTGATTTTTGAACGCTTCAGGAACTGTCCTTCATTATTGATTTCGATCAGATACAACCCATTCGTAACTCCTTCGAGTGGTAATACTATTTGGTCACCATTAAAGTTCCAATTTCGAACTACTTGCCCTGCAAGATTTATTAGCCGTAACTGGCCGTTTGTCAGCGGCTGAGTTAGTTTAATATTAATGTCATTTTTGGCTGGATTTGGATAAAATTCTGCCTCAATTGACTCTGGTAACGCTGCTTCTTGCTGTAATTGATTTCTATCTTGCAAACCATCTGGGCAATCATTCGGTTGTACTGCCTCCATTTTTAAAATTGCGCGCGCCATAGCAACCCCAACTCCACCTTGATACCTACACTGTTGAGCAATTGACCGGAGTTGACTGTTCTTTTCCTCTGAAATTACACTAGATTCTGAAACGATTGTTTCAAGTCCGATTTGAAGCACCGTTTTTAAATTTTGTTCATGAGTTAACGATGTATTTACTGCGTTCAAATCATTCAACAGTTGTATTGCAGAACCCGTAGCATCTGGACCAGTTAAATTAATGATGCCTCTATATATTTGGGCGAGTTTTCCCAAATTTGAATTAAGATTATTCTGGTACCATGTCTTTTCTGGACTTCCATCAGGCCTCAAGCTAGGATCGGATAAAAGTTTGTCGTTTACATGAAATGCGGCATCCCATGTACTTGCTGCAAAGCCTCGATAAGGGAAATATGTACCATCAATAATTTTTAGCTCGATAGCATCCAAACTTTTCGAAGGGCTAGGTCCATCAGTACTACAGGCTGCAACTGCGATTGGGCCTTCTTGTGGGCCAAGGAACCAATTGGGGTCATTACCGCCTGTTTCAACTATCCTGGGATTTGCCCAAAGGCTAGAATTAGTATTTGTTGTACTAATTCTGAAAAGAGACTTTCGAACCTGTTGTGCATCATCAAAATTATTCGGGTTATATCCAGAAAACTTCAAATAAGCCTCTTTTCCGCTTGTATTACCATTCCAAATGTTATCACGGTAAATCTGTTGCCCTAAGGTTGTTCCGTCTACTGCTAAACTTAGGCCTTCTATTTGATGATTATTAAAGTTGTTTCCAGTTAATCTGGATGCAGAACAGTCGTTAGAAAATTGCATACCAAAAACAAGGTCATTCATGTAATTACACGAATAAAAACACGAAGGTGATTCAAATACCTCAAAAGCAAATTCATTGCCGAATCCTGGAAATGGATTGCCTGTGATATTATTCGAACTCCAGTTGATATTTTTACAACCTCCCATTAAAATCCCTTTAAACTGATGATTGGATGTATAATAGAGTGTCCCCTCATCAATTAAGGTGTTTTCAATACCACTTGCGCCATCGATGCTCGTTAAATAGAAACAGTAAAACTTATAATTTCCATCCGTAGGCCTTGCTCGATGGTACATTTGGTTATTCGCAAATCTAAACCCTTTGCCAGATGAAGGTAATAACGATTGCGCCCAAATACCGCCTTTTGTGCCTAAGGTAAGCGCATTGTCATCAAAAAAACAATTTTCAACCTTAAATGAGGCAAAATTTAATGCTAAAGGCACTGCTGGATTGACTGTTGCAAACACGGCAACTTCACTGAATCCAATAAAACTGGCATTATTTACATTCAATACAGCCGCAGGAGTGGAACCGCTTGGTCGATAACTGTATATGCCATTACGAACACCAGCAATCTTTGCATTATTTACTGTGGAACTGGAACCTATTAGTTGAATGCCATCCCCAGCTAAAGGCGACTGAATATTTGGAGAAAAGAAAATTGTTGGCTGATCAGCCAGCGAATTCCCTAAACCCGACAACGTTAAAGATCCTTCCTTTACATAAATTGAGGCATTCGAAGATCCGCTATTTGATCTTCCTACCTCTGCGAAACGAGCATTTGAAACGGTTACGGATGATTTAAAAATGCCAAGACCTGTACATGTCTGACTTCCAAATGTATTGGAATAGTTTTCAAAAAAGTTTTGTGCGGATCCACCAATAGTTAGACTGCCAATATTATTTACGAAAACACCTTGTAAAGGACGGTTTCCCGCTAACGGCGATTTTAAAATCTCCGTACCAAGAAATTGGTTCCCCCATATTCCACCACCAGACGCATAATTTATTTGACCACTTACGGGAGAAAATTCATTTCCAAGTTTGACACAAACGAAGTTTCTTCTAAACTCATTTCCAATAATTGAAATGGTAGAATTTTCTTGAGCGTTAACCGCTGTTGTCCCATCTAAAATTGTTGAATTTTGTAAAATGAGCGTTCCTGTACTCAAAACATCAATTTGATTCCACATTGAGCCACAGCCTGTAACCAATGTACCAAGGATTGACAATTTTCGGCTTGGACGGACACTAATTTCACTGGAATTATCTGCTAAAACGATTACAGAACCAGTAGGAAATGTATATCCACTAGCATCGGTAACATCAATTCTTAGTTGTCCTTTAATAACAACACGTTGAATGGTGGAAGCAGACTGACTTGCAGGAACCAATAGCCCAACGGTAATCGCGTTTTGTAAGGATCCTTGAATATTGGACGATGTAGCGTCTATACACTTATATGTATTCGGATCTCCAACATTAGGGAGCCCTGAAAGACAATCGGAAGTAACCCCTAAGCAAGGAAGTTGGGCGGTTAAGTTAAAAAGTGGAAGCAAAGAAAGCAATATAATAATTGGAGCCCCCCCCCCGTTTAAGAATTTTTATTCTGAACAATTGAGTGGTGAGCGATTGAAAAAGATTCAAAGTAAAAAAAGTAAAACTCGATTTACTTTGAGAAATTAAGTTATGCATTTTTGTTGAATTTGAATTTGAAAAAAATGATACCAAGCGTCAACCCGCATCGGAGAAGACAGTACCAAAAACCGTTAAATTAAAATTGAGTACTACGGGATGATTAAAAGTAAAGTAATGTTAGTTTTCAATCGGTTATAACAAGTAACTTGTTCAAAAAAATCTGCAGAACCTTAAGGTGTTACAAATTTAGTTTGTTGAACCAGGAATAGCAAGTAGACAATTGCCCATTAACATTTGTGAGATAAAACTTAATATTAGACGAAGAATATCAAGCGCTGTCAAATAAATTCCCCACATGGTTGCCGCAAAACACCCCCCCAACGCATATCTATCTATACCGATCGGACAAGCATTGTTTCACCCCGGGTGGTATTTATACTGAGCGCCGCCTGAAAGGCAGCATTAATTGCCATGCTGAGCGCTGATTATCAATAACTTAGACCGAAGGCCATGCACAAAACCATCCAGCGCGAAGTATAGTTGACATGCTTGGTTTAGTATTGGAGGTACTAGTCACAGCAGCCAACGTAGCAGATTGAAAAGCCGGATGGTTTCTTCTGAGTACCCAGATCATTATTTATGCATTGACTTCATGAGCATACCCTATAAGCGATAATAGCAAGACAAATTCAGCAGAAAACCTTTGTGTTTTAATACGCTATCAAAGGAATAGCCTACACCAATGGGCGTCCAACTACGATAATACCGATACTCGGTTTGTAAAAAAAATCTTTTACTAATTGGAACGCTAATCCCTCCGCCGCCTACCCACCCAAAATCGAAAATGGGTTTTTTATCTTCGGGAAAAATAAATACAAGCGGGATACCTCCATCTTCGGTAATGGTTCTACCACCGATCCTTAACGAGGTATTTATACCCGTATTTACTTTGATTTGCAGGTGCTTACCTACTTTAAATTCAATTAGCATTGGCATGGTAATAAATGGATAAAAGTAATTTATTTTTGATTTTTTAGGATTGCCATTACCCGGATCAATGGAAAAGGTATTTTTCACGAGCCAGCCACGTTCTTCGTAAAAGAATTCAGTTCTAATCGTTAAATTTTTATTACATGCGTAAGATAAACCTATGCCTGAAATGAATGTCCTCTTTTTATTGTCTGATTTCAGGGTACTCAAACCAGACTCTTTTTTTGCATAGGTATTCGGGAAATTGATTCCACTGATCAATCCGATATTCCACTTTTGGGCATTGATAGAGAATACCGAAAGCATGCAAAGTACAAATAGGAAGATCTTATTCATAACGTGAGTTTTGGATAGGTTTTAGTGTTTGTTGATGAATGCTGGGTTAAAAACGCAAGGCTTTGAGTCGTAAAAACTGTAAGCAAGGACAGCACCAAGCATGTGTGTGACAGCGTTGATGGGGCTGCGATGCCTCGTGTGATCCATGTCGAAGACAGTCATTAGAATATCGTTGACCGACTCAATGACACCCCGTTTGTAGAGCATCATTTTGTCACACCAGTCCATAGGTCTGTTTTTCATGTTTTTGCGGATTCTGGTGATGAGTTGGAGCCCTTTTTGATAGTAAAATTCGAAGTATTTACTGATGTAGCCCTTGTCGCCAAAACACTTTCCCTGGATAAATTCAAAAAGTTTGTCCAAGACCCCTTTGGCGTTGTCCATGACGTTGCCGGCAGTAATTACAAAACTCATGATTTCGCCTAAATTGTTGATAACCAAGTGTATTTTCAATCCAAAGAACCAACCTGTCGATGTTTTGCCCCTTTGGGCTATGTTCTTGAACACCTTGTGGGAATGGATTCGGCGGTTGTCACAGACGGGCAGTTTTTTGCTGTCCACAAAGTAAGCGCCCGTAGCCTGTGCCAGGCGCCCCCGAATCTGCCCCATCCAGTACAAGAGTTTCAAACTACGGGGAATGAGTTGAACAAAACGCGTGTAGGAAGGGGCTTTGGGAAAATGACCCCGCAAGTCATTCAAAACACAGTGCTCGTAGTAGTATTCAAAGCATTTGTAACCACTGTGATGGTAAAAAATCAGGATGGTGGCCATCTCGCTCAAAGCCAACCTAGGTGTCCGCCGACGCTGGCCAACTAGTGGCGGAAGGCAGAACCCGTCAAAGGCTTTTACGAAATCATCCGTCCAAATGAATATTTCAAGCAACTTTTGTTCTTTAACTTTGATGTCCATAGGCTGAAATTTGAGTGTTTTAAAGTGTTGCAACTCAAAAATCTCATTTTTTGGCCTATTTTCATTTGTCCAAACCCAAAACCTATCCAAAACTCACGTTAATTTTAATAAAAATACGGATTTTGTTTTCGCTGCTTTAAAAACACATTCCCATCTTTTGCGTTTATACCCCAGCTATGAAAACAAAACTACCTGTCTGTTTTGCCGTATTCCTGTGGGTCAATTGCTTATGCCTCCCCTCGGATGTTTGCGCTGCCACGCCGCCCAGGCTGGTTTTTACAGAGGCAAGCTGGCTTGGCCCCAACATCGTCCGCATTCCTTTTACATTTACCGGTACCCTCATCACGGTACGCGCCCGATTGGACACCCTGGAGGGTAATTTTTTCTTCGATACCGGCGCCAGCACCCTTGTGCTCAACAACCGTTTTTTGAAGCGTTCAAATGCTGCCGCAACAGAAAACCGGGGAAGTGTAACCGGGAAAGTACAACTCGTGGGCGCCATGTCGGTAGACAGTTTTCAACTCGACGAACTCATTATCAGCAACATACAAGCCGATGTAGTGGATTTGAGCCACATCGAACGCTCCAAGAAAATTGCCCTTATGGGCATCATCGGGTACGAGGTGTTCAAGGATTTCGAAATTTTGTACGACTACAACGCGCGCCTCCTCGTACTGGTTCGACTTGACCAAAAAGGAAATCAACTCGAACGCATCCCCGACTGGGAGTATGCACTGCTTCAAAGTATTCCCATTCGGGTGGAAGGGCATTTTGCCCTGCTCGACCTTGAATTTGAAGGAAATAAAAAGAAACAGTTTGGCCTGGATACCGGCGCCGAACAAAATTTGCTGAGCAGCGAGTCCGGAGGCCGGTTTTTGAAAGCCAATTTTGAAATCCGCAAACGGGTGCGCCTGGGCGGGGTCGGGCAGGAAAAAATCGAGGTGCTTTCGGGTTTATTGCAACATGCGCATGTAGACAGTTTTCAGTTTCGCCCCATGGCCACGCTGTTAACCAACCTGAACGACATCAATGCCGTGAATCAAACCTATATGGACGGCATTTTGGGGTATGAATTCTTTGTCCAATACCCCATGAGCATCAATTATCGCAAAAAACGTTTAACGTTTTACCGCATTTTGCGTTAATACCTAAATAGCCTGCCGAAAATCATGAAAAAATTCAGCATATTCATTCTGCTTTGCATTTGGCAGCAAATGGCGTTCGCTCAAATCGACACCAGCCGCAGCCCATACGGGACTTACCGTTTCGAAGGGGACGATGTGGTTTTTACATTTGACGTACGCGATTACGAAACCGCCATGCGCAACTCCGACAGCAGCCAGGTCGATTTTGCCGATTTGAAAATTCTCGACGTCGCCGTTCAAGGCAATTTCAACAAATGGTCGGCCAGAGGCTGGCACATGAAACGCATCGACGCATACCGTTTCGAACTCTCAAAACCCGCCAAGGCATTTAAAGACGCGCCCAATTGGCAATTTCGTTTTGTCATCAACGGCACTTACTGGACCGACCCGCAGCGGCATTACAACAAAGCGGGCATGCTGGGATGGTACAATATTTTAAACCCCAACGCGCCCAATCCCAAAGAAAACGACCGCGGAAATGCCTATTTTTATTTAAACGGGTTTGAAAATGCACAATCGGTTATCCTGGCGGGCTCCTTTAACAGCTGGGACGAACATGCGCTGAAAATGAAGAAAACCGCCAGGGGCTGGCATATCCGGCTGGAACTGCAGCCCGGCGCCTATCAATACAAATTCATTGTAGATGGCGTCTGGATGCACGACCCCGAAAACCCCGTCCGGCAACTCAACGAATACAATACCTTCAATTCGGTGCTGGTCATTTCCCAAACAGTTCATTTTCAACTGAATGGATTTCCTGAAGCAAAACAGGTATTCCTAACGGGCAGCTTCGGCAACTGGAACCCGCAAGCCGTGCCCATGCAAAAAAATGACACGGGCTGGTTTTGCGACTGGCCACTCAAACCCGGAAAACACCACTACAAATTTGTGGTAGACGGGCAATGGATGGTTGATCCGGCCAACAAACGCAAGGAAAAAGACCAGCAAGGAAATGAAAACTCGATCATCCTGGTCCAGTAATTTTTTTTCATTCGCACCGCAAGTTAATTGGAAAACAGGCTTCTAAAAGGTTTATACACCTTTTTCAACAACCCTGTTCGTACTTGTAAGAACAGGTAAAAACGACGAAGCCTATGAAGAAGACCCGTTTGAAAGCTTGTTTCGCTGCCTTATTGGGCGCTGGAATGTTATTTTTTGCCGCCTGCCAAAAGGAACAAAACCAGGCTGCCGATGATATGAGTGCCTCCGCCGACCGGGATGGCATCAACAAACTGATCGGATACCCCATTTTGCCCCTCGTGCCGTATAATTACGCCAATTTGCCATTGCCTGCATACCTGAACAGCCCGCAGGTGAACGGACAAAAAAATGCGCCGGCCAACAATCCGGTGACCGATTTGGGTGCAACGCTTGGTCGGGTACTGTTTTACGACAAAAACCTGAGCGCCAACAACAGCATTGCTTGTGCCTCTTGCCACAAACAGGCGTTTGCCTTTAGCGACCCGGCGCAATTCAGCACCGGTTTCAATGGCGGTAAAACCGGCCGGAACTCCATGTCGCTCATCAATGCGGCTTATTATCCCAATGGCCATTTTTTCTGGGACGAGCGCGCTGCATCTGCAGAAGCACAGGCATCCGGGCCCATCAAAAACGCGGTGGAAATGGGGATGACCATGCCCAGTTTGGTGGCCAAACTGCAGGGCCTGCCTTACTACCCCGGTTTGTTCAAACAGGCATACGGAACGCCTGGAATCGATTCGGTACGCATCGTACGCGCACTGGCTCAATTTGTGCGCTCCCTGGTTTCTTACCGCACCAAATACGATGCTGGCAGGGCGCTGGTACCGGCCGGTCAGGACCCCGTGCTCACCCCCTATGCCAATTTCACGGCGGAGGAAAACCGGGGAAAACAAATTTTCTTTAGTCCGGCCGGTGGCTGCGGCGCCTGCCACGGCACCGAAACATTTACCGGTCCGGCTGCCCAAAACAACGGACTCGATCTGGTTTATGCCGACAATGGAAAAGGGGGCGTAACGGGCGACCCTGCCCAAGACGGTTTGTTCAAAGCGCCTTCTTTGCGCGGCATCGAAAAATCGGCCCCTTACATGCACGATGGCCGTTTTGCCACCCTCGAGCAGGTGGTGGAACACTACAACAGCCAGGTAAAAGCCCATCCCAACCTCTCGGGCCCTTTGCGTACCCCGCAAGGAACGCCCCGCCGCCTCAACCTCAACGCCTCCGACAAAGCCGCTTTGGTGGCCTTTTTGAAAACACTCACCGATACAGGCATCGAAACAGATGTGAAATACGCCAGTCCGTTTATGCAGTAGGCGCTGATCTGGCGCAAATACAGCCCCTTTTTTCCCAAATGCGCATAATTTCGGGAGAAAAGGGGCTTTTTATTTTTTTTTCAAAACCGCGTAAGGGTATTCGGCAGGTAGCCCGTCATGGTTGTAAAATTTGCAACTACTGCTATGCTACAAAAACAAAAACAGGGGCGCCTGGCGCTGATGCTGGCTTTTTGCCTGTTAAGCGCCGGCCTTTTCGCCCAAAATTACACCTGCAAAGGCACCGTAAAAGACGCCGCCAACGGCGAAGATCTCATCGGCGCCACCCTCTCGGTCGCCGAAATTCCCGGCGTCGGCATCAGCACCAACGCTTACGGTTTTTACGCGCTTACCCTGCCCAAAGGCAATTACACCCTGCGTGTGCAATACCTCGGCTATCAAACCATCACCGAAAAAATTGTACTCGACCGCGACCAAACCCAAAATTACCAACTTGGGGCCGCAGAAAACCTGCTCAATGAGGTACAGGTAAAAGCCGAAAAGGACGATGCCCAGGTGCGCAGAACCGAAATGAGCGTTACCAAACTTTCACCCAAAGATGTGCGCGCCGTGCCCGTACTATTCGGCGAACCCGACATCCTCAAAACCCTCCAATTGCTGCCCGGCGTGAAGTCGGCCGGCGAAGGAAACAGCGGATTTTACGTGCGCGGGGGCTCGGCCGACCAAAACCTGATCTTGCTGGATGAGGCGCCGGTGTACAACGCCTCCCACTTGTTAGGTTTCTTTTCCGTGTTCAATTCCGACGCCATCAAGGATGTAACCCTGTACAAAGGCGGGATGCCTGCCGAATTTGGTGGTCGCACCTCCTCGGTGCTCGACATCCGCATGAAAGACGGGAACAACAAAAAATTTGGCGTTTCTGGCGGAATCGGGCTTATTTCCTCTAAAATAGCCGTAGAAGGGCCTATTAAAAAAGAAAAAGGCGCATTCATCGTGTCTGCCCGACGTACGTATGCCGATGTTTTCCTCAAACTTTCGCCCAACAAAACCCTGCGGGAATCGTCGTTGTATTTTTACGACCTCAACCTTAAAGCCAATTACCAGTTTGGTCCCAACGACCGAGTTTATTTGAGCGGCTATTTCGGTCGCGATGTATTTGGCGCCGGAAATTCATTTGGCTTTGACTGGGGCAATGCCACCGGCACCCTGCGCTGGAACCACCTGTTTTCCGATCGCCTCTTTTGCAATACCTCGGTGATTTACAGCCAATACGATTACAAATTCACCGTAGCCTCCGATTCCGCATCCAAGGTGAGTCTGAAATCATCTATTCAGGACTGGAATTTGAAACAGGACTTTTCCTGGTTTTTGAACGAACACAACAATTTCAAATTCGGATGGAATGTGCTTCGACACGATTTTCTGCCTGGTGAAATTAAGGCCAAAGAAGATTGAACCTTCAACAGCCAGAAAATAGACCAAAAATACTCGGTGGAAGGCGGCGTTTACCTGCAAAACGATTGGAAAATAAACGAACAACTGAGTTTTAACTACGGAATGCGTTACTCCTTTTTCGATTACATCGGTCCGGGTACGGCTTATACCTACGACAAACAAGGCAATGTTGTTTCGGAAAAAAAATACAAAAACAACGAATCCATTCAGTTTTACAGCGGTTTGGAACCCCGCATTGCCTCCAAGTTCCAAATCGATGCATCGAGCTCGGTAAAGGCATCCTTCAACCGAAATTACCAATACCTGCACCTACTTTCCAATTCAACCACCTCTACACCCACCGACATTTGGGTGCCGAGCAGCAACAACATCAAACCCCAAATTGGCGATCAGGTGGCATTGGGATACTTCCGGAACCTCACCGATAACCAAATCGAGTTCTCTGTGGAGGCCTATTACAAATGGATGCAAAACCTCATTGATTATCGAAACGGCGCCGACCTGCTGCTTAATGCCAATGTGGAAGCCGATTTGGTGTACGGAAAAGGAAAGGCTTATGGCGCCGAATTTTTCATCCGTAAAAACAAAGGCCGACTCACCGGCTGGATCGGGTACACCTGGTCGCGTACCTTCCGCACTTTTGATGCCATAAACCAGGGCAAGCAATACCCGGCGCGTCAGGATCGGATACACGACATCTCCATTGTGGCCATGTACGACCTGAGCAGCAAATGGAAAGCATCGGCCAATTGGGTGTTCAATACCGGCGATGCCGTTTCGTTCCCCTCCGGCCGCTATGTGTTTGAAGGCAATGTGGTACCCTATTATACCGAGCGAAATGGTTACCGCTACCCCAACTACCACCGACTTGATCTCGGATTTACCCGCGAATTGCATAAATCCAAAAACCGCGAATCCAGCCTCAACTTCTCGGTGTACAACGCCTACGGACGACGGAATGCCTACTCCATTACCTTCCGCCCCAACAAAAACGACCCCAACAAAACAGAAGCGGTGAAAACCACCCTCTTCCGTTGGATACCTTCTGTTACCTACAATTTTAAATTTTAAAAAAAACAGTCATGCCTTATAAAATACTGTTTCCCCTCTTTCTGATGCTGGCCTTGTTCAGCGCCTGCGAAAAGGTCATTGATGTGGATCTGAACACCTCCAACCCACAAATATCCATCGAAGCCCACCTCCAGGCTGGCAAAAACAACATGGAGGTACGCATTAGCCGCACCAGCAATTATTTCGACAACAAATCCCCCGATTATGTCAATAACGCCCTCGTTACCTTGAGCGACGATGCCGGCAACCAGTACAACATTCCCTTCGAAAACAAAGGACTGTACGCCGATACGGTGACGGGTGTGACCGGACGAACCTACACCCTGAAAGTGCAACTGGGCGCAGAAACTTATGAAGCGCGCGCCTATCTGCCGCCTTTGGTACCCCTCGATTTGCTTACCCTGAAAGAAGCCCCTTTCCAGAAACCCAACAGCAAGGATACCACCTACAATGTGTATGTCAATTTTTACGATCCTGCAGTGGTAAAAAACTTCTATCGCTTGCGGCTGACTGTAAATGATACCCTGGTACCGCTTTCTGAGGAAGTAACCGTTTACAATGACAAAAACATCGATGGCAACCAAATCAACGGCAATGCCAGTTTCAAAACCTTCAAGCGCAACGACCACATCCAGATCGATCTGTGGTCAATTGATGAAAAAGTGTACGATTTTTACTACACCCTTTCCAACATCGTGGTCGACAACGGCGGGTTTTCGGCAGCCCCGGGCAACCCCAACACCAATTGGTCGGGCGGAGCGCTGGGATGTTTCGTCGCTTATTCAGCCAGTTCGGCAGAAATAACCGTTCCTTAATGCCCACTCCTTCTTTTTTTTACCATAAAACACAACATATGAAACCATTCATCTTTAGTTTGCTTTTGCTGGCTTTCTACGGAAGCCTGTTTGCCCAAATGGTTCCACCGGCACAGTGGTTGCCAGCACCTGCCCCTTTGCATGAACCGCTTAAAATTAATAAAGACAAAGACGGTACAAACCCTGTTTTTTCCGGTTCCATTCAGGATGCGCTCAGCCATGCGTTCGACAGTGTTACGGCTCTATCACCCATCAAAGGGTTTAGTGCAGCCATGTACCTACCCAACGGATCCATCTGGAAAAAAACATCGGGTATCCGGCAAGAATTGCCTGCCGCACTGCCGCTTTCAACCGAAAACTTGCTGGGAATGGGCAGTATTTCCAAAAGTTTTGTCACTGTCACCCTCCTGAAAATGATGGAAGACGGCCTGCTCAGCCTCAACGATACCATTGGCAAATACATAGGCCCCTACCCCAACGTACCTGCCAATGCAACCATTCGCCAACTGCTGAGCCACCGCACGGGGATAAACGATTATTTAAACGAAAACCCAGCTACCAACGTAACCCTGGTGCAAAATCTCGACAGCATCTGGAATATCGATACCATGCTGTACCATTTTGTACTAAAACCCAATTTCCCCCTCGATTCCAGCTGGTCGTATTCCAATACCAACTACCTGCTGGCTGGCCGGATCATTGAAAAAATAAGCGGCAAACACTGGTATGAAGAACTCCGCAACCGTGTACTCACACCCTTGGGACTTACCCACACTTTCAGCTACCCTTTCGAACTACCTGGAAGCCTCCTCCTTTCTCATGCTTTTTCCGACCAAACCGGCGATGGAGTAGTGGATGATGTGCAAGGCATCGGTATTCCTGACCAGGGGATTTTTAGCCTTGCTGCAAGTGCCGGATGCCTCATCACAACTCCAAGCGACCTGGTCGTTTTTGATCAAAATGTGTACGGTGGCAGTTTTCTGAAGCCCGCGACCCTACTCGAAATGGAAACAGACCACGTCAACGATCCTTCAACCGGCATTAAATACGGCCTGGGAACCATGCAATACTTGAGCCTGGGCGGACTCCAAAACTGGGGGC
>JAGWYI010000646.1 GCA_018969455.1 Bacteroidota bacterium
ATAATTAACGCAATTGGAAGAGGTAATCGTAATACCCCGGGCGTTCGGGGGTAAGTACGGGTTTTATTCTTTTCGCTACAATGTAGCGTTGCATACTAGAAAGCAGAAAAATTTCGGGGACTTCTTCGTGCACAATTGATTGAAAGCGGAGGTACAGGTTTTTTCGTTTTTGCACATCGGTTTCAATCCGGATTGCATCCATCAAGCTGTCGGCGCTAGCATTGGAAAAGCGGCTTCGGTTATCGCCTTTGGTGGCAAAAGATTTAGAGTGAAATTGTTGATAAAAGTCGTCGAGTCCGGTGTTGAGCGCTGCGGCGCCGGCAAAAATTTCATAGTCGCCGCTCATGGATCTTTGGATGCCTTCTGTTGGGCTGACAGCCACTATTTCGATGTCAATTCCTGCCTGGCGAGCTGATTCCCGGATGTTTTCAACCATATCTTTGACAACGGGAATAGCGGTAGTTGCCAGCAATTGGAGTTTCAATTCGGTTGGTTTACCTGTTCCCAGGTCTTTTTCCACAATTCCATTGCCGTTTTGGTCGGTCCACCCTGCTTCAGCGAGCAATGATTGGGCTTTTGAGAGATCGAAATTGTAAAGATTGAGGTCTTTTGCGTAGTAAGATTTGGAGCTGTGGATGGGTCCGACAATTCTATTTCCGAATCCTTTAAAAACCTGGCTCAGGATGTTGTCATAATTGATGGCATAAGCGATGGCCTGTCGAACCCGTTTATCCGACAATTTTGGGTTGGTGAGATTGAGCAGGAGGCGGTTATAAGCGGGCGCCCAACGGGTTTCGAAATTGTAATTTTTAGTGATTTCCGGGTCTTGTTGCCATTGAAGAAAGCGGATTGGATTGGGATTATACACCAAGTCCAGTTCTTTTGTTTTGAGCATGGTTTCAATTACAGGGTCTTCCACAATCAGGCGGTAATTGATTTGTTTGGGGTAGGCAGCGAGGTAGGGGTATTGTGTTGCCAGGGCATCGCCCCACCAGTTGTCTTTTTTTACGAGTGTAACCAGGTTTTCACTCAAAAGCGTCACTTTATAGGGTCCGCAGCCTGTAATTGAATTGACATCGTTCCCGTATTTAGGTGATTTAAATTCGTCGGCAGCGGCTTTTAATCGCTGGTTTTTAATAAATCCTGAGTCGTTGGTGGTTTGGAGGAACTGTTGGAGAGGAATATCTTTCAGGTTGTTTTGTGGGTCATAAGCGTAGGCTGGCAGAATAGGTACCTGACAGAGGCTGTGCAAGCCCAGGATATAGGGTTCGGAGAGGAAGACCGTAAATTTTTTGGGGTTGGAGGGGTCAACCTCTATTTTCTTCATAAAAAGATAATACCCTTTCCAGCGTTCCATTTCGGGAATCTGCGGATTAAAGATCAATTTGAAGGTAAATTCTACATCATGGGCTGTAATTGGGGAACCATCATCCCATTTTGCGGCCTCATGCAGTTCAAAATCGTATGCGATCAGGCCTTTATCGGGGCCTTCGGTGATGTTTCGGGCATCGGGAATTTTGGTTACCAGTACGGGTTGCATGGTAAGTTGATCGGCGTCGAACACACCCAGGGGATACATGATTCGACCGGCGAGGTGGGTGGTTGCGCCCATTGGGCTGAGGAATGGATTCAGTGTTTTGGGCAAGGCGGCCATCTGAATGTTGAGGGTCCAGGGATCCTGATTATTTTGGGAGCACTGGGAGAAAAAGAACAAAACACCGACCAATAGAAGGGTTGAAGGCAAAAGCCAACGTTGTGGGGAACGTTTGGAGTGGGTCATGACTTAAAATTTCGGTAAAAATAGGGTAGAATGTCGTATTAAACAAAGCGATCTTTCCATTCTGCTCGTGGGATCAGGCAATGTTCCTGACGCCCAAACCAGCGGTACCGGTTTCGGGCAATCCAGTTATATATGCCATCCCGCAAAATACGCGGAATTAAATAAAAAAGCAAAAACACATTCCAGCCTTTCCCCAGGCCTCTGCATATTTCCAGGGCAGCATCGGAACGAACGAAGGCGCGCCCGCGGGCAATCACCACTACAGTGTTGAGCGCGGAGGCGTTTATACCAAGTTGGGAGCACATATATTGCCCTGTATCTGATTGTAGGGCAGCAAATCGGAAATGCCGTTTTCCATCCCGCAAAAGAATCCATTGGACGGCGCCATTGCAAAGGTTGCAAACGCCATCGAACAATACAATATTTTCCGACAAAAGCCCGTTTTTTTCCTCTAATTTCATGATAAGCAATTAAGAACCCGTAAAAATTGTTTTATATGCCTGGCACAGCATAGATTTGTGGATGAGCGGAGGTTTAAATTATTATACTTTTCGCCGCCAGATTTTGTGTATAACGATCTTTGTAAATCATTATAAATCAGCGAAATCCATCCTGATTTATCCAAA
>JAGWYI010000647.1 GCA_018969455.1 Bacteroidota bacterium
AACTGGAACATGAAATCGCACAAATCGAGGCCGAAAAGGATGATTTGAAACGAATATTATCCGAAGCGTTTAGTCTGGGCTGCGACAGCGGCCAGGAACGCCTGCGCGAAAAAATTCGCGCACTCAACATCAGCGAAGACATGGGCCGCCTGCATCTCGTGAATTGCAACCGCCATGAATTGCGTGACCGCTTTGAAGATGCGTTCGACCGGCATACAGAAAGCATACAACACAATCATTTTTACTTTCTCAGTGCCTGCCCACGGCAAATGCCGCCTTCCATGGGCGAACGGATGATTTATGAACTGTTAGGCGAATTGCTCGACGAAGACAGTAAATCGGCTGTGCATTGCCGATTTGATGCGCAAGAACACGACCGGATTCGATTAGAAAAATTGCCCATCGGCAATTCGCTGGAGAAATCAAAGCAACTTTTCCGGGAGTTTTGCGCAGGCTGGTACGGCTGGGAAGAAAAACAAGACTTCGAGGCGGCCCTGCAAGGCAACCTGCTGCCCGCCCCGCGTTACCAATACAGCATTTTGCCCTTTTTTACCCGTAAAAAAGAGTACAAGTCTTTCCTGCCGGAATACTTAGACTGGATGATGACGGAATTGGGCAAGCGGCCAGCCGGAGGACCGACTTTGATGGTGTTTGTGGTGTTTTACCTGGAAGATTTGCACCATCAATTTCAGGCAAATACCAATACCGTAAGCGATCCAAAAGCGGCAGAAATTGTTACGGGTATTGACCAATTGTGCAAAAAACATTCCAATTCCGGCCACTTTTACCCCTTGATGCCCGTGGAGAAATCAGACCTGGAAGATTGGTTTGTAGACCTCGGCGTTCGCAATACGGCCCGCTTGGAACCGGTATTTCAGGTGCTGGCACAAGGACTGCCCGCTGCCGAAGCCAAAGAATTTATGCGTACCCAATTGCTCAACATGAACCGGGTAGAACTGGTGCAGGAGCTGGTTTATAAACTAAATTATTGACATTTAAGCCTTTACATACCTTATGACGGCCCAATCGATCTTGCTTTCGCATACGCCTGAAACTGATGCCTCGCGCGTGTTACCCGCGCGCCCGAGCAACGCGCGCCTGAATGCGCCCGAGTACTACAAACCCTCGCCTGAATTGTGGGCTGCTTTGCAAACCGCCCTGCACCTCGGGCTGCCTTTGTTGGTGACGGGCGAGCCAGGTTGCGGAAAAACCGATTTGGCAGCCCATATTGCCTGGTATTACCGACTCGGCAAACCGGAACTGTTCAACGGACAAACTTCCTCTTCGGTGACCGATTTGTTTTATGCCTACGATGCCTTGCGCCATTTCCAGCATGCACAGGTGATCAAGGAAATGCTGAGCCCGGAGGTGGTGTTTCGTGATTACATCAAGCCCCAGGCCCTGGGCGCGGCCATTCACAGTGGAGAAACCCGCGTGGTGCTGCTCGATGAAATAGACAAAGCCCCGCGCGATTTGCCCAATAATTTGCTCAATGCACTGGAAAAACTCACGTTTTCAGTGCCGGAAACGGGTGATCCTGAGCGTTTTACCTTTACCGCAGCACCCGAACACCGGCCCATTATTGTAATGACCTCCAACTCGGAAAAAAACCTGCCCGATCCTTTTTTGCGGCGGGTGGCGTTTTTTGATATTAAATTTCCGGGGGCGCAGGAACTGCTCGAAATTTTAAAAACCAAATTGGACGGTTTTGAAAAATTGGACGCCAATGCGGTCATTGCCTTTTTTGAAAAAATACGCCATGCCGAATTTGGCGTGATGAACAAAAAGCCCGCCACCGCCGAATTGCTGCACTGGGCCGCCGCGCTGTTGAAAATGGATATTGATACGAGCAAACTCGACGCGCCGCAAAAGATCGCGCAGGCCGAAAAAACACGCCTGGGCTACTCCTTTTCGGTGCTTGCCAAAACCCGCACCGACCTCGAAACCCTTAAAAAGGCCATCGGACTGTCGCTGTGAGTACCATAAATCCGCAATTGTATGCCTTGGCCGCTAAAATATTGGCGCGCTGGGAAGACGAAGTACGCCGCTTTGCCCCCGATGAGCATTTGCGCTGGCAACAGCTGTTGCAGCAATTGCCCGCGCATTGCGATGCCCGCCAGTTGCGGGATGTCCTGGCGCCTCTGATTGCCAAAAACAGGCAGGAACAAGACCTGTTCTACACCTTTTTTGAGGCAGAAAGTGCGGAAATACCCGAAGAAAAGCCCGTAATACAAGCGCCGACCAACGGTTTTTGGGTGCGTTATGCCCCCTTTTTACTGCTTGCAGGTTTGGGCGCATTGATTGCTGGAATGTATTTTTTGCCGCCCCATCCTGCGGCTTTACCCGCTACCCCGCTGCGGCTGTACCTGACCGTGGCTGCGGGCGCAGCAAA
>JAGWYI010000035.1 GCA_018969455.1 Bacteroidota bacterium
TGTGGAGTGTGGGGTGTGGAGTGTGGGGTGTGGGAGTCAATGCACTATCCACGGATCCGAGCCGCCACCGCCGCCGCCCATTTCGGATCATCGTTCAAACTCGGCACCAAATCCAGCTGTTCCCCGCCCCAACGGTGAAAATCTTCCTGATACTCGGAACCGATCTCCACGATGGTTTCCAGGCAATCGGCCGTGAAAGCCGGACAAAACACCAAAATGCGTTTGGCGCCGCTTTTGGCCAATTGTTCAATTGTCTTTACAGTGTAGGGCTGGGTCCAGGGATCCCGCCCAAGCCGCGATTGAAAACAGACCGTGTATTTCGATTTTGGCAGGTTCAACTTTTCCGCAATGGCGCGCGTGGTGGCATAACACTGCGCCGAATAACAAAACTGATTCACCGAAGTGCAGGTCTGGCAACAATCCGGCGTTTGCAGGCAATGGTTGAAGGCATCGCCTTTACGCAATTGCCGCTGCGGCAATCCGTGGTAACTGAACAAAATATGGTCGTAAGTATCAATCTGGAATGCCCGGCCGTTTTCTGCAAACAAATCGATCATCGGCGCCCAATCGGCATAACTGCTGATGAATTCAAGTGCCGGAATAATTTGTTGCTTGCTCAACACCGACATCACCGCCTCATGCACGGAACCGGTGGTGGCGCTGGCGTACTGCGGAAACAGGGTAAAAACCGTGATTTTATCCACCTGGGCGGCCATTAATTCCTGTATGGCCAATTCAATAGACGGACTTTGATAACGCATGGCCAATTTGACCACATAATCGGGCCCCAACAGGGTTTGCACTTGTTCAGCCAAACGGAAACCGTAATATTTCAGGGGCGATCCGTTTTGGGTCCACAATTCCTGGTAGGCTTTGGCCGATTTACCCGAGCGAAACGGCGCAATAATGCCCCTTACCAGCAAATTCCGGGCAAGGGGGTTGATGTCGATTACCCGCGGATCGAGCAAAAACTGTTTCAAATAGCGGTAAACGGCGCCGCGTTGTGGTTCGTCGGGCGTGCCTAAGTTAACAAGCAGGACGCCTTTTTTGGATGCAATGCCCATAAAATATTGAATGACAAGGTATAAAAAGCCTACACGGCAATGTTTTGGTCAAATTGCAATTTGGCGAGGTTGCTGTATGCGCCGTTTTCAATGGCCGACAAAGATTCGTGCGTGCCTTGTTCTACGATGTTGCCACCCTGCAGCACGTAAATTTGATCCACCTCCCGGATGGTGGCCAATCGATGGGCAATGATGATGCTCGTGCGGTTTTCCATCAAATTGTTAAGGGCATCCTGCACCACGCGTTCGCTTTCGGCATCCAGGGAAGAAGTCGCCTCATCGAGCAACAGCACGGAAGGGTTGCGCAATATGGCCCGCGCAATGGCAATGCGCTGCCGCTGTCCGCCCGACAATTTGATGCCGCGCTCGCCCACCACCGTTTCCAGTTTTTCTGGAAAACTGCTGATAAAATCCCAGGCATTGGCCTTTTTGGCTGCTTCAATCAATTCTTCCTCAGTAGCGTCGGGCTTTCCGTACAGAATATTCTCCCGAATACTGCCGCCAAACAAAATAACCTCCTGCGGCACCAGCGCAAAATTGTGTCGGTAAGATTCCAGTTCGTAATCGTATATATTGGCGCCGTCGATGCGGATGGAGCCTCCATTTAACACATGAAACTGCAACAACAATTGCATAATGGTGCTTTTTCCCGCGCCCGATTGGCCCACAATGGCCACTTTTGATCCGGCCGGTATTTCCAGGCTAACGCCTTTCAATACCTCCATATCCGGGCGGGTCGGGTAAGAAAATTGCACGTTTTCAAATTGTATATTTCCCTGAAAACGAGCGGCTTTTAGGTTGGTTTGCGGACGATTCTGGTGTTCGCTTTCCCCATTCAGGATTTCACGCACGCGCTCGGTCGCGCCGATGGCGCCCACGAGTTCGGAATAAAAATTACCCAAACCGGCAATTGCGCCGCCAATCACGGCCGTAAAGGTGACAAAAGAAATGAGTTGCCCGGCGGTAATTTCGCCCGCCTGCACCATGCGCATGCCCGTCCAGATCACAAAAAACAGCGCTCCAAACAACATCGTGATGATAAAAACGGCAAAAATGGCCCTTCCACCCGCGTATTTCATCGATACATGGATCACCGAATCATTTACCTTTTTATAACGGCCATATTCAAATGCCTCATTCGTAAAAGCCTTGACGGCATGAATGGTTTGCAGGGTTTCATCGAGAATGGTGTTGCTTTCGGCCAGGATTTGTTGGCGTTCTTTCGATAATTTGCGGATGTAACGGCCAAAAATCATGGCACCCACGACAATCACAGGAAATGTTGCAAGCATCACCACCGCCAATTTGGGTGTTTGCCAGGCTAAAAAAATAATGCCCCCTACCAGTAAAATGATTTGACGGAAAAATTCGGCCAACACAAAATACAGGGTATTGTACAACTTTTCAAGGTCGTTGGTGAGCCGGCTGACCAACTCCCCTACCCTGCTTTTTTCAAAAAAGACAATCGGGAGGGATATCAACTTCTGATACAAGGCTTTGCGAATATCGGCCGTGCCTTTTTCGCTCACTTGCGCAAACATCATGACCCGCAAATAAGACACAACGCCTTGAAAGGCCAGCACCAGCACCAGGCCGATGGCAATTTTTGGCAAACTCAGGTTGGCCATCACGGTTTTGCCCTGCGCCACGTCGAGCATCAAGCCAACCGTATACGGAAACACCATAAAGACGGTGCTCGATAAAAACAGCAGGAACAACCCGAAAATAAATTGCCAGCGATAAGGCCGGATGTAGGAAAATATCTGAAGCGCATGGCGCAGGGATTCGCGCGTCAGTTTTGGACGGCTTGTTTCTTTTTGATCTTGTTCCATCATGCAAAGTTCAACAGGCAAAACGAGAATTGGATCACCGGCAGCGGCAATTTATTTGGTATGACGCAATTATGGCAGTTTTACCTTAAAGTCAACACCATTTTCTGCTTCAAAACGCGATTGCATCGTTTCCATATCGAAATAATCCCGGAAAAATTCGTCGCACCACAAACACACATTTTGCAATTCGGCGTTCCGGCCTTCCGCAAATTCCCGGGAAATGCCGATCGATTCGCCCATCCCCAAAGGGTCGCCTGCATTAATTTTCTGAAAAACAGGCGATTGCGCCACGCGCGCAAGCACATCGGCCACTTTTTCCACCCGGGCATCGCCCATGGCTTTGTAGGTACCCGGGCAACAGGGATTGATGCGCCAAAGTTGAATGGAAATTTCCTGCGGAATGTTTTCTGCGCCGCTCAAAAAGCCGATTCCGCCCGATAATATTTTGCAAAAATTGTGATTCGGGTCGCGCAGCCAAATATTCTTTTCCAGCGCCCGGCCGCGTGCCCAGTTTCCACCCAGCCACATGTCGTCGGTGGCGCCCCAATACCCCCAGGAAAGGGGATGGCTTTTTACCAGATAACTGTCTTTTTCTATCAAAGGGTCTTTGTCGTCGCCGTTCACTCCCCGCGATTCGAACAATTCGGCGAGTTCCATCAACCTGCTGCCCGCGTGCTTGTGAAAGCGGTCGATGCTGGCAATGTCGAAGCGCGAAACGCCTTTTTCAATTAATACATCGAGTATTTCGCCGCTGAGCAAATCCCCGTTGGTTTGCAGCATCACCTGGGTGCTTTTTGCGTACCGCGCCTGAATGCCATCAAGTATGGCGAACAACAATTTTTTATCGGCCAGTGGCTCCCCACCCGACAATATGAGGCGATCGATGCGATCCGGCAGATTGTCTATGATTTGCAGGCATTCCGCTTCCGAAATGCGCGCGCCTTGCGGACCCGAAAGGTTGTAACAATGGTCGCATTTGTCGTTGCAAAGCTGGGTAAAAACCCAATACACCGATTCACAATGGTTGTATTTTGACATGGTGTTTAGATCTGATTAAATTTTTTCCAAAAACGGATTTCTTCCTGCATGCCCGTGCGCGGGTCAGACATAAAATCTTGTAAATCAGGGAATAATTCCAGATTTCCGTCTTCCAGGTATGCCCACGCATCGCCCATGCGGATGGCTTCTTTCAAATCATGGGTCACCAGAATGGCACTGATTCCGCTTTTATGGGCCATTTCCTTGTAAAAATCCTGCATGGCGGCCCGGGTTTCAACGTCGAGATTGCCAAAAGGTTCGTCGAGCAAAAGCAGTTTGGGCGCCACAATCAGGGCGCGTCCGAAAGCAACCCGCTGTTTTTGACCGCCCGAAAGTTGGTCCGCGCTCTTTTGGGCCTGGTCTTGCAAGCCGAGTGCTTCAAGCATGGCGCGCGTTTTTTCCTGAAGGATGTTTTCCGGTGTTTTTCGGATCCTCAAGCCAAAGGCTACATTTTCAAATACATTCAAATGCGGAAAAAGCAGTGCTTCCTGATAGAGGTACACAATGCCGCGTTTTTGGGGAGGAAAATTCGAAACGTCCGCGTTTTCGAGCAAAATTTGCCCTTTTCCTGCATTTAACCCCGCGATTAATTTCAAAAGGGAGGTCTTCCCGCAGCCCGATTTGCCCAAAATGGCCAGCGTTTTACCCTGCTCGAGTGAAAAACCCAAATCCCGAAAAACGGTTTTTGCGCGGTATGCCAATTCCCCGCCTTTTAATTCAAAAAATGGTTTCATGCCCATGCTTTTTTATGCGGTAAAAGGAGGAAAAACAGGGGCGGTAAACAAATCAAACAGGCCGAAACAGCCGCCATCGGCAAATTGGCCTCGCCCATGTAATAATACGTGACAATGGTGAGGGTGCGCAATTGCCCCAAACCAATCACCCAACTCAAGCCATACTCAAACCAGGAGATCAAAAAACACTGCAAAAAACACAAAATCAAGGCCTTGCGCGAAACTGGAAGAAGTACTTTCCACCAAACGACGCTGCCGCTTGCGCCAAGCGTCGCGCTCAATTGCGCAAGCGCGCGCAGGTTTGGGTCAAAATGCCGAAAGAAAAACAAAAAAGCAAAAGGATAACACAGGATGAATTGAGCACACAACACGCCCCCGAAATGCCCCGCCAATCCGCTCGCCAAAAAGAAATACTTGATGCAATGGGCAAATATGACGGGTGAAAAAGCATAAGGCAAATACGAAAGCAGCAATAGGGTACGGGAATACCGGTGCGCGCTCAATTTCGCTGCTGTCACAAAACCGGCAGCAGTCGCGCTGCTTCCGACCAACAAGGCCAGACTGACGCTGTTTCCCAAGGCTTCACCGAAACCCAACGGCATCCTGCGCCAGGAATCGAGGGTCCACTGGCCAGGCAATATAGCCGGATAAAACCAGGCGCTGCTCAAAGACCAGATCAACAGGCTCACGAAGGGCAACAGGAAAATGCCCAAAATCAGATAAAGTGCGATTTTTCTTGCCATTTCAGTCCGTTTTTTCATTCCAACGCCAAAAAACACCCAACAAAAGCATCAAAATCCCCGCGTATACGAGCGCATAGGCGTACGCAAGCGGAATGTCGCTTAAGTTGTATCGACTCAGTTTTTCATGAATGAGCACCGAGATCATGGCGGGCGACTGTCGGCCCAACACCTGGGGCGCTTCGTAGGCGCCAAACAGGAACACAGCATACAGGACCAAAGTGGGCAACATGCGGTAAAACAACATCGGGAATAGCAGTTTTCGCCGAATTTGCCCTTCAGATGCGCCTAAAGTAGCCGCCAACTCAAGGTAAGCACCCAGTTGCATGCGCCGAGCCTGGTCGATCAGATACAACAGAACAAATGGAAAACTCAGGTAAAACAGGGTTACCACAACGCCAAAATAAGCCGCATCATTTACCAGCTCCGGAAAATCGGCATTGCGCTGTATCCAGCCCAATTGCTGAAATATGCGGGCAAAAACACCCGAATTGCTCCACCATTGGTAACTCACAAAACTGGCAACAATGGGCGGCACAGCCAACGGGGCGCGCAACAAGGCCTGCGGGATGCGTTTTTCAAGCAACAAACGGCTGTAATACCAGCTGTACACGGCCGCGAAAAAAGCCAGGGCACTTACCAGCAGGGAAATACCCAAACTCAGGGAAATGGACTGCCACAACGACCTGGAAATCAGCGCGTTGTACCAATTTTGCAAGGTAAAACCGGTATTGAGCAGTCCAATAAAGCCCGTGGCGTACAAAAAAGCATACACCAATCCGGCGCCCAATGGCAACACCCCAAAAAGGATAAAAAACGCCAGGGCCGCCCTCATTGCTCGATCAGATATTTTTTAAAATCGGCAAAAAGACGAATCATGTATTCCGGCGCTGGCTCCTGCAAGGCGTAAGGCTGGATGGCGCCTCGCAGGCGCGCAGGAAGCTGTTCAAACTGCGTTTTCCAGGGCTCCGGCAGCCGTTTTGAATCTAAAACAGTGCCGTCGCCCCACACACCGGGCTGCATTTTTTGGTACTGCGCTTCCGGACTGATCATAAAATTGACGGCCACCAGGGCGCCAGCCACATTCGTCGCATGGGCGGGTATGCCCATGTAATGGCTGTTCTGAATGGTCCCGCTCTCAAAAACAAAGGATTTGGAGGAACCCGGCAATACATGCTGCAAAATCTTGTTGTCTGCTTCGTTGTCGTTGTTGCTCATCGTAAAATCCAGCTCGCCGTTGGCAAACATCTGGTGCATGGCAGCCACACTTTCGGGATAGGTTGCGCCTTTGCGCCAAAAATTGGCCTTGTTGGCGCGCAAATAGTCCCACAATTTTTGCGACAGGGCCTGGTATTTCGCCTCGTCAAAGGGCCCGTTCAGGGTGTTTTTGTCTCCGGAAAGCCCAATCAACCAGGATTTGAGCAAGGTGATGCCTGTAAAATGGTAAGGTATGGTGAATTTGCCCGGATGCGCCGCGCAATAGGCTGCAAGCGCCTCGAGCGTACGCGGGGGCACGGGCGTGCGCAGGGAATCGTAAATAAGGGCCAATTGCACATTACCCCAGGGGCATTCGTACCCGTTTACCGGCTGCTGAAAATCTTGCCCGATAAAAGAATTTTGTAAATCAATGAATTGTGCATTCGGTAATTTTTCAATAAATGGACCGTAAAGGGCCTGTATTTGCCGCAACTGGAAAAAAGTTTCCCCGTTGATCCAGCACAAATCGATGCTGCTTTGCTGCCGCCCAGCCTCTTTTTCCGACAAAAGCAATTTGACCAATTCATTGCCCTGACCCGAACTGATGTCGAGGTGTACGCCGTACTTTTTTTCCAGGGCAGGCGCCAGCCAGTCGTGCATATAAGCGTTGATTTGCGGATCGCCCTGCCACATCATCAACCGTACGGTGCTTCCTTTGGCAGCGGCCTCAATGTCAGACCAGGGTTTTTCCAGCCAATTGGGTTCGACATGCGGGGCCGAACTGCCGCAAGCGGCCAAAAAAGGCAGCGCAAAGATCAAAAACCGGATTTTTTTAAATAAAATCATAAAAATCGCTTTTAAGTTAAAACACCCAGCGCAAGCCAAACTGAAACTGGCGCGGCGGCGCGGCGTTGCGACGCACCAACAGGCCGCTTGCGGCCGATCCAACCTGAATCTGGTTGCTTTGCGTGGCATTGTTGGAATACCCGCTGAGGTTCACCGCATTGAACACGTTGAACACATCGGCACGCAAGATAAGACCGGTTTTCGGGAAACGGTATTCAGCAGCAAGGTCGAGTGTGTTCGACCAGGGCAGGCGGTCGCTGTTGCGTTTTTCGCCCGGATAACGGTCACTGTTGCCCGTGTAAGCATCCACAAACGAAAGTCCGTCGCCGTTTAAGTCGCTGGTTCCAAATACTTTGGCATCCGGAATGCGGTTGATGGGTTGTCCGCTTTGTATCAGTGCCGCTGCCGTTAGGGAAAGGCCTTTTACCGGATAATACGTGTAAATGGCATTGATCACATGGGTGCGGTCGTTGATGCTTGGGCCCCATTCGGCCGCAAAATTGTTGCTGTCCTGCGCTTTAAAATTGATGTCTTCCGTATTGTTGCGCAGGCGGGAAAGGGTGTAAATGAAACGCCAGCTGTATTTGTCATCTCCCCGATCCTTTTGAAGGTTGAAAGAGGCGGCCAGGTATTTGGATTCGCCTTTTGTCTCCGAAACGGCCACGCTGCGCGCCACACCGGTCACGGTCTCGCCGTTGATCACTGCGCTGCCGTTCTGAATCGGAATCGGCCGGGTAAGATCGGCCTGGGCCTGGGTGCGTACAGTCACGTTTTTGGGATCGCTCAACGGATAGGCGCTGGGTGCATTCAAATCCCGCAAACGGAACAGCTTGTTCGATTTATTGTACACCAAATCCACATAAAACAGGCGTTTTTCATCCAATTGTTTCTGATAACCCAAGGAAAACTGATGTGTATACGGGTTTTGGTATCCATTCGGGTTCAAAATGCGGCGCTCGTTGCTGAAAGCGTGCGCGCGTTGGTCCTGCAAACTGGCGTAAGAAGGCCCTTTCAGGTAACTCACATTATCGGCCGATGCGCCGGCATTGCCTTCGTAGGTAATTTTATCAATATTGGTGTTGGCCGGCAAAATTCCGAGGTTTTTGAGTTGTTGCAATTGTTTTTTGTAATCGGCCGAATTGGTGTTTTGCTGCAAGGCATCGGAATACACGGCATACAGAATTTTATCGTAAAAAATGCCGTATCCACCGCGTATGCTGCTGCTGCTGTTGAGTTTATAGTTGAAACTAAAACGCGGCGCCAGGTTGTTGTAATCGCCTTTGTCTGAACCTCCTTTCGTCAAATTGTCGTAATCGTAGCGCAGGCCCAAATTGAGGTTCAGTTTTTGGGTAACAGAAATGGCATCTTCAATGTATGCAGAATAGATGGTTTGGCGCACGCCAAACACCGCAGGGCGCAATTCTACATTATAACCCAATACCTGCACATCTGCCGGGATGTCGTTTACATTCAAATTGGCGCCTTTGTTGAGGTTTTTTACAGCTTGCAATTGCGACTCGCTCAGCCTTACCGTATAATTACCGTTTACATTGCCGCCGCCTGCCAACTGATGATCGGCACTGATCACTTCTACCCCCGTTTTGATGGTGTGATGCCTCCGGTAAAAGGTGAGTTTTTGCTGGCCTTGCAAGGTATTCTCGGTTTCATCGAAAAAATAACCCGGGTGGCCCAGCACGGCAGCGGTCACACCGCTGGGGTCTTGAACCACCACTTGCGGGCTGGCGCCATTCAGGGCGCGGCCGTAATTCCAGCGGAAACGGCTGTATTGCACATTGGTTTCCGATTTAAAACGGGCGCCCAAATACGTATTTTGACTCGCAAGCAACACCGAATTGCGGTCTTGTGCGCTTCCGGAGGACGGAAAACCCGCGCCGCCGTCGAGCCCGCCGCCCTGCCGTTCAATGTTGACAATGCCTGCGCTGGCCCGCAAGGCCGAATGGAAGTTTTTGCTCCAGTTTTGGTCTATTTTGGCGCTTAAATAGGTGAAATTGTTGGTTCCGCGCACGGTTTCATTCACACCCAGCGGGGCAGAATTGAGCAAATTGTCTTTCAAATCGCGGGTGTACTCGGCGTTCACATAGTAAAAAGTTTTGTCTTTCCGGATGGCGCCGCCAAACCCGAATCCGGCCTGGTAACGCTGAAAACCGGCTTTTACCTGGTTGCCCGAAAGGTCGCGCTGGGCATACGGAGAAGAAGCATCCAGGGCCGGGCCAGGCCGGTTGATGACAAAAGCTTCTCCCGAAAATTCATTGGAGCCCGAACGGGTGGTGATGTTCACAATGCCGTTGGCAGTGAGCCCGTATTCGGTGGAAAAGTTGTTGGTGAGCACGTTGATGTTGCGGGTAAAACCCAGCGGAATGTTGAATTTCATGCCGCCCAGGAAACGTTCATTGTTGTCCATCCCGTCTATCAAGTAATTGGTAAACAAGCCGTTGGAGCCGTTGATGCTCACATTGGGCGCTTCCGGATAAAACCCGGTGGCCTGCACTACATTGGGCAGGCGGTACAAAATGCGGGTGATGTCGCGGCCCTCGAGGGGCAGGGTTTCCAGCTCTTTTTGCTTTAATTCGGAAGAAACTTCGGCGTTGCGGGTGTTGATGCGCGTCGCGCCTTGGATGGTCACTTCCTCGATGGAAACGCCCGATTTGGGAAACAGTACAAGTTGCACACCTGCGTTGGTGTTGGAGCGCAACAAAATATCACCGCGTTCGGTGGCGGCATAGCCGTTTTGCTCCGCGATCTGAACGGTATAAATGCCATTGAGGGCCAGGGCGCTGAAACGCGCTTTCCCCTGGTTATCCGTATTTCGGGTGCTTTGATATCCGATGGCCGGGTTGCTCAGCATCACTTGAATGTCGCTCAAGGCAGCCCCGGTTTTGTATGCTGTTACAGAAACCTCCAGGTCAACCTGCGCATACAGGCTGAAGCCCGCCAAAAAGGCGATCAGGGTAAGAAAAAATTTCATGTGGACATGTTGATGTGCTGCCTCACAGCGCAAACGGAATCCGATTGGGCAGTGCGTGCAGCGGGTGAAAGGGAGAGAAATTGAAATTTTGCCAATCCAGTCAGCATGGAGGCGCGCGCGCAGGCAAGGACAGGCGCACAAAAAAGGTGGTCGGCCTGCATGCAAAACCCGGGAATAAAACGCAATAAATCAACAAGTTGCGAAGCAAAATCCGCAAGCGGAGCATGGGTTTTGATTTTTGAATCCACTGCCGCATGTCGGCGTCATGGTCCAAATCGGAATAAATCCGGGGTAAAACGAAATGGTCGGGAAATGTGGTTTGCAGGCTACCAAAAACAGCTTCAGTCTTCCAGGGCACTTCGAGCAAAAGCCCTGCATCAAAGCATGCCTTTTGAAATCCGATCAAATAAACGCCGCCGTCCCGAGCCGGGCCTAGCACCATGCCCCGGCTTTCCAGCGCCGCGGCGGCCAGATGCAAATCCTGCATAGTAAGGTCCGGACTGTCATTGCCTACACAAATAACCGATTCATAACCATTTGAAAATACATAATCAAAAGCCGATATGAACCGTTCGGCAAAGCCCGCTCCGCGTTGCAAATGTTCCGGAAAATAGATCACTGGCAATCCGCTCCTGCGCAACACGCCACGCGTATGCGCAATCAAACGCGATGCTATGCCTTCCTGCGTGCGCACACGAGGCTGCACCATCCAGCGCTTTTCGCGCGCTTCTGTTTTGGCCTGGCGGGTAAAAAAAAGAACGGCTGTTTTCAACGGCATCCTAGCTTGATGCGTCAAATATAGACAAGCTTTCTGCTATGCTACAAAATCAGGCTTTTTTCCGGTAAAAAAGTCCCAGGGGGGACAATTCATCGCCTTCCATCAATTCGCGCGCGGTGTGCAGGGCGGCATTGCTCGGCGGGTTGCCACTGAGCATAATGGCAATGGCTTTCATGCGTTCTTCCTGATTGAGCAGGCGTACATTGGTGGCGGTGCGGGTATCAGAAACCTGTTTGTACACAAAGAAATGCCGATCGGCACGGGCGGCTACCTGCGGCGTATGCGTGATGGCGATTACCTGGTGACGAGAGCTCAACTCTTTGAGAATCAAACCCATTTTCATGGAAACATCGCCGCTCACACCCGAATCAATTTCATCGAAAATAAGGGTGGGCAAAGGAATGGCATCTGCAACCAGGCTTTTGGTGCACAGCGTGAGCCGCGACAATTCACCGCCGGATGCGACGTCTTTGATGGGCAAAAACTTGCTTCCCGGATTGCTGGCAAACAAAAATTGCACATCGTCAGCCCCCGTAGCACTCAATTCCTGGTCGGATTGGATGGCTACCTGCAAACGCGCATGCGGCATGGAAAGCTGGGCCAGCATGTCTTGCACTTTTTGCTCAAAATCAGACACTACGGATTTCCGGCGCGTGCTCATTTCGCTTGCAATTACAAGCAATTGGGCATGTAGAGCGGCAATGGAGCTTTCCAATTGTTCGATGGAGGCGCCCAGATCGGTAAAACCTTCGAGGTGTTTGCCTAAGGTTTCCTGGATGGCCAACAGATCCTCGATGCCGGAAACGTTGTGTTTTTTTTGCAGTTTGTATATGGTGTTCAGGCGTTCCTGTACCTCGAAAATGCGTTGCGGGTCGTGGTCTGTGCGCTCGTCGATGCGCTCGCAATCTTTTGCAATTTCCTGTAAATCAATAATTACGCTTTCCATACGCTCCGAGAGTTCCGCCAGATCGGGGGCAAATTTCCGGGTGGCCTGCATGGTGCGCGCAATTTCACGCAATTGTCCGATGATGTTTTGCTCGCTTTCGCTCAGGTAATTGTAGGCCGCGCCATAGGTTTGTTTGATGCTTTCGGCGTTGCTGAGCCGAAGCAGGGTTTCTTCCAGCCCGGTTTGTTCGCCGGCCACAAGGGCTGCTTTTTGCAGTTCCTCGTATTGGAAACGCATGAATTCGAGTTCCCTGGCGCCGCTTTCACTTTGTGCGCGCAGGGTGGCGAGCAGTTTGCGCTCGGTGCTGTATTTCCGGTAAATGCCCTGGTATTGTTTCAGCGAGGGTGCATTGTCGGCCAACGCGTCGATCATCCGAAGTTGAAAATTTACGTTGTGGATGTCGAGGGTATCAAACTGTTGGTGCAGGTCGATGAGCACATCGGTGAGGCGTTTGAGCACCTGGTTGTTGACGGGCGTGTCGTTGATGAAGGCGCGGCTTTTTCCGCTGGGCGACATTTCGCGGCGCACCACCACCTCGGTATCGTAGTCCAGTTCATTTTCAGAGAAAAATTCCTGCAAATCGTAGCGCGCCACCTCAAATGTGGCTTCCACCACGCATTTCTCCGAATCGTTGTAAAAAACTTTGGTGTCGGCGCGTTCGCCCATAACAAGGCCCAGTGCGCCCAATAAAATAGACTTACCAGCCCCGGTTTCGCCGGTGATGATGGTCAAATGCTCCGAAAAATCAATTTCCAAAGCATCAATCAGCGCGTAATTGCGAATTTGAAGCCGTTTTAACATCTGCGTGCTACATTGTTTCCGTGAGGGTGCGGGGCAAGTTTGAGCGCAAAAATAATGGAATCAATGAATAATACCAGCGAAATAAAATATTTTGTTTTAAAAATAGATTTTAGGGCTCCGTTTCATCCTGATCGGAACCGCTGTTGGGATGCGCCTGGTCGTATACTTTTTTCAAGCGTTCGATGTTGTTGTGCATGTAAATCTGGGTGGCCGCCAGGTTGGCATGCCCGAGCAAGGATTTGATGGCATTGAGGTCGGCGCCGTTGTTGGAGAGATGCGTGGCAAACGAGTGCCGCAGCACGTGGGGGCTCTGCTGCTCGGCAGTGGTAAAACGGCTCAAATATTTGTGCACCACATAATAAATGCTTTCGGGGGAAAATGGCTGTCCCTTTCGGTTCAGCAAAAGCACCGTCTCGGTAGTAGAAGGGAAACTCGATTGCCGCAAGCCGATAAATTGTTCGAGCAAAGGCGCCAGATACGGTGGCAAGGGGCAAAGTCGGTCTTTGTTGCCCTTCCCGCGCACGCGCATCACCGCGCGCGAAAAATCTATGTCGGCCAGGCGAAGAGACGCCAGTTCACTGCGGCGCATGCCGGTGGCATACAATATTTCCAGGATAATTCGATGGAGCTGCCCCATGTAGTCGCTTCCAAAGGGAGCAACTGAAAAAAGCGCCGCCATTTGAGGCTCCTGCACATACACCGGCAGGCGCGCGCCGGTTTTGGGAGAAACGACCTTTTTCATGGGGTCTTTGTCTATAAAACCGCGCTTTTTCAGGTATTTAAAATAGGTTTTTAAACACGACAAACGCCGGTTGATGCTGCGGGTGCTTTGCCCGGCCTGCATGAGCGATACCACCCACGACCGAATATGCGAATGCCTTACCTCAAGGATTGAGGTAAGGCATTGCGTATCACAAAAGGATATAAATTGAACAAGATCGTTTTGATAGGCATCTATGGTGTGCGGAGAAAACCGCCGCTCCATAGACAGGTACCCTGAAAACGATGCCTGGTGGAATGCGTCCAATTAGTCGTTTTTGTTGCCGTAGGTCTCCTCTTTATATACCGCTTTCAATACTTCTGTGCGGCGCAATACAGAGGGCTTGGTGAAGTTCTTACGGCGGCGCAGTTCTTTCAAAATGCCAGCCTTTTCGAATTTGCGTTTGTACTTCTTGAGTACCTTGTCAATTACTTCGCCATCTTTGACTTCAACGATGAGCATGAATTCTCCTTTTTTTAGTTAAAATTGTTTTTTCCGAATTGGGCTGCAAAGATAAGCTTTACCCTTTTAAATGTAAAGTCAAATTGTTTTAATTTTTTAAAAACGAGCTAAAAAAACACATCCTGGGCGGTTCGGAAGGTATTTGCATGGGCTTCTACGATGTCTGACAGGCGTTGAGAGTAGCCGCCACCCATGCTCACCGCCACCGGAAGCCGGTTTTTTTGACAAAATTCGAACACCATCCGGTCGCGCTGCCTGCATCCTTCCCGACTGATGCTCAAGCGTCCCAGCTTGTCGGTTGCCAAAATATCAACGCCGCTCTGGTAAAATACAAAATCGGGTTGAAAATCATCGGCAATGCGCGGCAAGGTCTCTGCCAGCAATTTTAGATAGGGCCCGTCGTCCAAACCATCGGGCAAAGGCAGATCCAGGCTCGATTGTTCTTTGCGCAAAGGGTAATTGCGTTCGCCATGCATGGAAAATGTGAACACCCGGGGTTCGTCGCGAAACAGCGCTGCCGTGCCGTTGCCCTGATGTACATCCAGGTCAACAATCAGGATTTTTTTGGCCAAACCCTGGTGCAGCAAATAGTTAGACGCTACTGCCTGATCGTTAAGGCAGCAGTAACCTTCGCCGTGGTCGCGGAAAGCGTGGTGGGTACCCCCCGCCACATTCAGCGCGCAGCCATGTTGCAGGGCATATTCTGCACATTGAACCGTGCCTTGTGAAATATGCCG
>JAGWYI010000648.1 GCA_018969455.1 Bacteroidota bacterium
CAGGCAAAACCTACTCTGCATTTGCTTCCGGCATCGTTGGAAACCCCACGCGGCCTTTCCAACTGATTGCTTTTGAATCCCGCAGCGCAGCCGTCGATACAAACAAAGTGGAAATAAAAGTATTCCACGGCGTAACCAATGCGCCTGCTGTGGATGCAGATGCCGTATTTGTGGCCAATAATCTGGTGAGCAATTTGGCATACGGCCAATCAACGCCTTACCTGGCCTTAAACCCTGATGTATATGATCTTGCGATCCGGCCTGCCGGCTCTTCGGTGCTGGTAGCCACCCTACGTGCCAATCTGACTGGCCTGAAAGGCAAAAGCGCCACCGTTTTTGCCAGTGGCCTGGTTGGTTCAAATCCTGCATTTGGCTTGTTTGTAGTTTTGGCCGATGGAACTGTGCTGGAATTGAAACCCACTCCGACTACCCGGGTGCAAATTATTCACAACAGCCCGAATCCGACTGTAGATGTATATGCGGGTAATTCTTTGCTGATCAACAACTTTAAATTCCGCTCAGCCACACCGTTTATCGATGTACCATCTGACCGGAACATCAACATAGGCGTAGCGGGCGAAAACAGCGCTTCTGTAAATGATGTTTTGGCTACTTTCCCTGTAAATTTTGCTACGGGAAAATCATACACTGTATTTGCTTCAGGTGTTTTGGGCAGTCCAACCCGTCCATTTACTCTTTGGGCAGATGCGAATTCGGAAGAAAGTGCCCCTGCTGGAAATGTACGCGTGAGTATAGTGCATGGCAGTCCGGATGCGCCAACGGTTAATGTAGATGAGCGATTGGCAGGCAATCTGGTTACCGGATTGAGTTACGGAGACATCACGCCCTATCTTTCTTTGGCGCCGGATGTATATTTTATCGACATTAAATTGCCTGATAATACGTTGGTTGCCACTTATTTTGCCGATTTGAGCGGGCTGGATGGAACCGCCATACGGGTATTTGCGAGCGGGTTTTTAGGTTCCAATCCGGGTTTTGGATTGTTTGCAGCATTGCCCAACGGCACAGTTATTGAGTTGCCGAGTGCTCCTGTAGCCCGGGTACAAATTATTCACAACAGCCCCGAGCCCTTGGTAGATGTATACGCAAACGGCGCCAAGTTGTTAGACGATTTCAGTTTCCGCAGTGCAACGCCTTTCTTCTATGTTCCTGCCGGTGTGGTGGTAAATATTGGTGTGGCCCCATCAAACAGCCAATCGGCATCGGATGTAATTGCCAACTTCCCGCTTACCTTTGAAAATGGCAAAACCTATTTTGCGGTTGCAAGCGGTTTGTTGGGCAGCACACCTGGTTTCAATTTATTGGTAAATGATGCCGCGCGCGAGCGTGCGACCGATCCGAACGCGGTTGAATTGGCAATATTGCATGGAATTCCAGATGCGCCGGGCGTAGATATAACAGATTATTTCACCGGTAATTTGGTGGAAAACAACCTGCAATATGGTCAGTTTACCAATTATTTGAGTCTTACGCCTGATGTTTTGGCACTTGAGTTGACCCTTGATGCGGCGCCAAGTCCTTCTGTAGGTATTTGGGGTGCTGATTTGAGTGGCGCTGCAGGCCTGACAGGTATTGTATTTGCCAGCGGCTTGGTTTCGGGCAACCCGGCTTATGATTTGTACATAGCGTTGCCTGACGGATCTACAGGTCCCCTGCTTGGGTTGGTACGTGCGCAGGTAATTCACAACAGTCCTGCGCCAACCGTGGATGTTTATTTGGATAACGGATTGTTTCTGGATGATTTTGCCTTTCACGATGCTACCAATGTGGGCTTGTTGCCAGCGCGCACGCCCCTTAAACTTTCGGTTGCGCCAGGCAACAGCACTTCGGTGGCCGATGCCATTTACCAGCTCCCGGTTGACGGTTTGGACTTGGGTAACTTTTACATTGTTATGGCTGCAGGTGTAGTAGGCAGCAGCAGCCATCCTTTCCAGTTATACGTCAATTCGCAGGGTCGTTACAAATCGAGCAATCCGGTAAATGTGGATCTTTCCGTATTCCATGGCAGTCCGGATGCGCCATCGGTTGATGTGACCATTCCGGGCGGAATCGTTATTTTTGACAACATTGCCTTTGGTAACTTTACCGGATACCTGAGCGTTCCTGCGGCCCAGTACACCATTCAGTTGACACCGGCTGACGACAACACCACGGTCGTGAAATCTTATATTGCGGATGCGAGTTCATTTGCCGGAGAAGCGGCTGTATTGTATGCATCCGGTTATCTGGGAAGCCAACCGAAGTTTGAGGTTTGGGCTGCTTTTGCGGATGGAACCACATTCCCATTGCCGGAAGTTGTTTCGACAAAAGATTTGAATTCCGGCCTGGATCAAGTATTGTTGGCGCCCAATCCGACAAGCGATGTGTT
>JAGWYI010000649.1 GCA_018969455.1 Bacteroidota bacterium
TCTGGATTTTTTGGATAAAAAACGCCACCCTCAAAGTCTTGGGTAAATCAGTTTAAACTATTCTCCAATTTTTTTAATTTCATAACCTCTGATACCATGAAATTCCCTTTTCTTCCCCTTGTTCTGGTCTTTTTAGGCTATTCCTCCGTACACTCTGAAAATGCAACCCTGCTCAAAACGCCTGCGTTTCAAACGCAATTAAACGAGAGCGGCATTCCCCTTGCTGTAATCCAAAACCTCTCCGCTGAACAGTTCCTCGAACTAACACCGAATAAAATCAAAAAGGCTACGGGCCATCGATTGGGACTAAAATCTGCTTTTGCACTTAAAAAAATCCAAAAACTGGTAAAAAAAGAACTGAACCCTGGCGGTAAAACGGAGCGGAAAAAGGACCAAATGGTTGCGCTCTTGCTGTGCATCTTTCTGGGGTTTCTGGGCATACACCGATTTTACCTAGGATACCCTTTAATTGGAATCATTCAACTCCTTACCCTGGGTATGTGCGGCATTTGGTACCTCATTGATTTCTTCCGTATTTGTTTTGGTGATCTGAAGCCGAAAAACGGGGTGTATGATCCGGAACTCTAAGTGTATGATCCCTGCATCAACCCGTTACTAGGGTCAGTTACCTTTTTTCAAATTTATTTAGTACATCCGCTGTTGTGCCTGTTTTGCACACATCAACCGGTTTGCAGGAGATTCAACAATAAATTATACTTTACGCTGCCAGATTTTGTGCAGAACGATCTTTATAAATCATTATAAATCACCGAAATCCATCCTGATTTATCCACAAAATCCGGCGAATCCTGATATAACTGGAATGGCATGGCATCGTAGTGAAATTCCGATGTATGCCATTCCAGCCATGTATAGAAATTTTGACAGCAGTACGCAAAAGATCAGAAATTGTTATTGCGCGTTTCTTACTCCTGTTTGCGGTTACGCCACCACCAAAAGGCAATGCCACCTACAATCAAATAGGGTAAAGAAAGCATGTACAAGATACCTGCGTTCAAACCGTTAGGGTCTCCCCCACCCTGCCGAAGATTGGTTTCGGAGGAGGCTTTGCACATGGCACATTGCGCCTCCAGGTGTTGCGCAAAAAACAGGATCAACAAGGCAAGAATCGAAAATTTTATAATCTGTTTGAATTGCATGGCAAATCCATTTTTTTATGGATAATAAGGCATTAACATCAAGTAACAAACTGGGCCGGTTACGGCTACATATAGCCATATCGGGAATACCCAGCGCGCCAACTTTTTATGCCGATCAAACTGTCCTGTATAGGCTCTGTTGAAGGTAAGCAAAATAAAAGGCAAGGATAATGCAGCCAGGGTGATATGCGTAATCAAAAGAAAGAAATACACATATCGAATTGAGCCTGTTCCGCCAAATTTGGTTTCAGGCGTTGTAAAATGGTACAACACATACGACAACAAAAACAGGGCAGATGTAAGCATGGCCGCATAGATCGCTTTCCGATGCGCTTCTACTTTTCCGTTTTTGATAAAATACAGTGCAGTGACCAAAATAAGGGCCGTTATTGCATTCAGACCGGCATGCAAGGGAGGCAAAAAACCGAAATCGATTCCTAAATCAATCTTGTATTTCCGCATCAATCCTACCAGTAGCAAGACTGCAGCAGAAATAATGTAAGCAATGTTGTTTAACTTTTTTTCCAACTGGACTTGTGCCATATCAATGTTTCTGTTTTAAAGAATCTTTTATTCTTTGGGCAACAAAATGGCAATTTGTTCAACCATTCTTCCCACCTGTTTGTCGTCCATTGCATCATAAAAACGGCGAATGACGCCAGTGGTATCTACCAGTGCATAATACTCAGAGGCAGGTTTTACGTTGTTTTTGGTACAATACAACTCATAACCATTCTCCAGAATGGTACGCCAACTTCCCAAGCCGCCTGTCCAAACCCAGGTAGCAAAATCGGCGCTGGGCAGAGTTTGGGCATGTGATCGGAACTCGGCAGTCCCAGGACCTTCCTTAATCATACAGAGGGTAAAATAGAAGTTCTTTCCAAACTGATTGTACAGATTTTCCCCGGTATCCAATATTTTTTTATTGGCTTCGGTAAGGTCCGGATTTTCACCAAAGTTATGTATTACAACAATCTTTTGATCCAATTGATCCCGCTTTTCACCATCCGGAAAAATGATAAATGCAGGTCGAATTTTACCATAGTTACTCAATTCTGCATTGGCTTCTTTTCGCCAATTCAGGCCACGGCTGAGATATAGCCACGACATACCAGGTAATGCAACAAACACCAGAAAGATTGCCCCAAACACCAGCAGACGCCGCCGAATACTCAATTTTCCTTTTTCCTGATTCATAGTAAAGCATGTTGAATTGTAACAACGA
>JAGWYI010000650.1 GCA_018969455.1 Bacteroidota bacterium
TAATTTTCCTGCATGGGAGTTTTCAGTTGAATGCCAACGATTCATTGGTCGTCAAGGTTCCAGCCAACGGCTCAACCTGGCGTATAGAAGCCGAGCAGGAGCCATTTTCGCCGGGCGACCCAATGCCATCATCGGTGGTGGAAGCATGTGGCGCCAATAGCCAGGGGCAATTCAGCATTGGATTTGTCTCCCAGTTTGACGAAAACGACGGAAATCCTTATGTATCAACAGATTGTCAGGAGAACAAAGGTTCTTTCGATCCCAATGACAAGCAGGGATTTCCACGGGGTGTTGGTTCGGAACATTGGATTGATCCAGGTACAGAAATTGATTACCTGATACGCTTTCAAAATACGGGCACCGATACTGCATTTACGGTGGTTGTGCGCGACACCCTGGACACCTGGCTGGATCCTGCAAGCGTGCGCGCGGGAGCCTCAAGCCATGGTTTCACTTTTCAAATGACGCAACAGGGTATTTTAAAATTTACCTTTAATGGAATTAATTTACCAGATAGTAATGTAAATGTAGCTGGTTCACAAGGATTTGTAAAATTTAAGGTAAGGGTTCGTCCGGATGTTCCCCTTCAAACCGTGGTAATGAACCGGGCTGGAATCTATTTTGATTTTAATGCTCCTGTATTAACCAATACCACCAAGCACCGGATTGGGAAGGATTATTTGCTTACCTTCAACAAGGAAGCGCCCAAACCTTCAACTCAGGTGATGTTGTACCCTAATCCGGCGCAAGACTATACGGTAATTGGTTTTAAAAATTCGCCGATTGTATCCGGGCATTTGGATTTGATGGATGTTCAGGGACGGATCATCGCACATGAATCGATTTCCGGGAGTAGTCATCGTTTGAAGCTCGATCCTTATCCGGCAGGTGTTTATTTTATACGGGTTTTTGACGGAAAAAAAATGATTGGATGTGAGAAGTTAGTGCTCAGTGTACGGTAAGGCTGGACGCCAAAAAATCAAAAGACCCCGACTTCCATTTTCAGGAAGCCGGGGTTGATGTTATTCAAGCAAAATCCAATACACTAGGAAAATAGGGGTATTGCAGAGGCTTGCCTCCTGGAGACTGCGATTACTAAGGCTGTGTTTTATTTTTTTGTAAAAAGTTTGTGTTTTTACTCAAAAAATAAGATTTTTTGACCTCAGGATCTGACAGATCTCACTTTGGCGACAAGTTAATTTATTAAGGGAGCAACACCTGGTCGATCACGTGGATCACACCATTGCGTGCGAGGAGGTCGGTCAGTACGATATTTGATCCGCTGTTGTTGCCATTGCCTTTCACTTTAGGGCCTCCGGCGAGGGTGATGTTCACATTGTTTCCGGTGAAGAGGGTAGGGGCAGAAATGCCTTCACGCAGATTGGCAGAGAATACACGGCCACCGATGAGGTGGTAGCGCAAAACGTTGCGGAGCAGGTTGATGGTAGATGGGTCGGTGATTGCACGGATGTTGGCAGCAGTATTAAGGGGAGCGGGCAATTGAGCAAAAGCTGCATCGGTAGGTGCAAAAACGGTTGCGTCTGATTTTGGGAACATCAACAAGTTGGTGAGGCCGGTTTTTTGCGCGGCTGCCAGGAGCGCTTTGAAGTTTCCATTGCTGTTGGCGATTTGGAAGATGTCCTGAGTTGGGAAGAACAGCACCTTGTTAATCACGTGAATCACACCGTTGCTGGCCTGAATATCGGCAGCAATCACTTTAACATTTCCATTGAGGTAAACGTCGTTGTCGGCATTTTTACCAATGTACAACCAGTTGTCATTTGGTGTTGAAGCGGTTTTGTAAGTTGGGTAAGCTGGATTGCTGAGTTGAGCGGCGTTGAATTTGCCTTTTACTACATGGTAAAGTACAACCTGACGGAGGGTAGCGATTGTATTGGCATCGGAAATTGCATTGATGGCTGCGGCGCTGTTGAAAGGAGCAGGCAATTGTTCGAATGCAGCATTGTTTGGAGCAAACACAGTACCATTAAGGTTTGCGTTACTAAGCGTGCCGGCGAGGTTGGTTTTCAAAACGGCAGCCACCAGAATAGAGAAATCAGGATTAGCAACAGCGATGTCAACAATGGTATTTGAATTGCGATCGGCTGCGATGCTGGTGGTTTCGATTTGCGTACCGGTAATTGGGTCTTTTTGACAAGCAGTGAATCCGATCAGGATGCACAATCCCATAAATGCGATGGTAAGGAGTTGGTTTTTAATGGTCATGATGTTTTTCATGATTTTAATTGAGTTTTGTTTAAAGAAATGAGTTTAAATTGATTTTTATGGTAAACGAAAGCGTATAGATTTGGTTTACTAAATCCATTTTAAATAAAAGTTATGCTATTATTAGTCAATTCAAATGTCTTGTT
>JAGWYI010000651.1 GCA_018969455.1 Bacteroidota bacterium
ATTAAACTTCCCAAAAAATCGTTTTTTTCGATTCCTGAATTGGGATTAGAACAAAAACCAACCATGTTCACCCGTCAACTCCCAATTTTAAAACTGAAAATAAATAAACGGCTGTACTTCCGACGATTTTACCTGCAACACCAAGGCTGCTACCAATACAATGGCCAAGGCTTTGAAAATCAGGGGCATGCGCGTCAAGGCCAGCTGCGTCTGCCGGTCGAGCGAAGCAGGCAAGAGGTGCAACATAAAGCCCAGGCCGATCCAGAATACAACTGCCGCGTATCCATCAAGGAAAGCCGAGAAAATTTGCGGTTCAAAATTATACCAAACCTGACTCAGCATACCGTAAACAGTGTTTAAATCTTGGGCGCGGAAGAAAATCCAGCAAAAACACACAAAATGGAAGGTGAGTAATGCGCCAAAGGTTTTGCGCAGCGCGCCAGGGGTGCTCGGGAGTACTTGCTTGAGCGCACGCTCCACCGCGAGCGCGAGCCCGTGCAAGCCTCCCCAGATGATGAAACGGGTGGCTGCGCCGTGCCACAAACCGCCCAACAACATGGTGAGCATCAAGTTGATATAGGTGCGCATTTTTCCTTTGCGATTGCCGCCCAAGGGGATGTACAAATAATCGCGCAACCAGGTAGACAAGGAAATATGCCAGCGTCGCCAGAATTCTGTGACGCTTTTGGATTGGTAGGGCGCATCGAAATTGATTGGAAAATGGAAACCCATGAGCAAAGCCAGGCCGATGGCCATGTCGGAATATCCACTAAAATCGCAATAAATCTGGATGGCATAGCCGTAAATGGCAAACAGGTTTTCCAGTCCGGTATATTGTAAGGGCGAATCGAACACCCGATCGACAAAATTGGCGCTGATGTAATCGGAAATGACGGCTTTTTTAAACAAACCGGTACAGATCAGAAACACGGCGCGGCCAAAATCTTCCTGGCTGACGAAGGGTTGTTTGTTTATTTGGGGCAAAAAATCGGCCGCTCGGACAATGGGGCCAGCCACCATTTGGGGAAAAAAGGTGACAAAAAACGCATAATCCAACATGCTGTCCAGCGCTTTCAGTTGGCCACGGTACACATCGATGGTGTAACTGAGCGATTGGAAGGTAAAAAACGAGATGCCAGCCGGCAAAAAAATGTCCCAGGGACCCAAATGCCCCTGGGTGGCGGCGTTCCAGAGTTCGGCAAAGTAGTTGGTGTACTTGAAATAGGCCAACATGCCAAGATTGATAACCAAACTGCCCACCAGCAGCCATTTTTTGCGCGCATGGGAAGGCGCTTGCTCGATCCAGCGGGCCAGGTTGAAATCGACCACCACAATCAGTACGTGCAAGAGCCAGAAGATGCCCGCGCATTTGTAATAAAAATACAGGGAAAAGATGGTTACCCAAAGAATACGCAGTTGTTGTTGATGCAACAAGGCGCGATAAACCAGCATGAGGAGGAGGAAGAAAAACAAAAAGAAACCGCTGGTAAACAACAGCGGCGCTTCCCGATGGTAATAGAGCTGGTCGACAAATTTGTAAAGGTCAAACTGAAACACGGCGCGAAGATAATATTCGACTTAAAAAATGCGCTGAATATATTTATACTTTATGCAGCCAGATTTTGTACATAACGATCTTTATAAATCATTATAAATCATCGAAATCCATCCTGATTTATCCACAAAATCCGGCAAATCCTGGTATAAGTGCCGAGCCTAAGCTGGGTAATTGGCTTTTTTATTCAAAGCGGCTTGTTCGACGGTCTCCTGAATGCGTTTGGCGCGGGTATCGGGGCGTTTGGCGTTGAGAATCCACTCCAGAATGGCGCGTTTGGGGGAGCGACTGAATTGGTCCCAATTTTTTCTGGCCTCGGGAATGGCATTGAGGGCTTCGGTGAGTTCAGGCGGCTCCAGCAAGGCTTCCACTTCATTGAGGGCATCCCAGGTACCGTTTTGCTTGGCCCATTCTACTGTTGCCCATCCGGCGGGCGTCATCAATCCGGCAGCGCTGAGGCGTTCGATGCGTTCTTTGTTGAGTTTCGACCAGTTGCTTTTGGGTTTTCGCGGAGAAAACAGTTGTTTGTAACTGTATTCGTCTATCTTGTTTGGCTTGCTGTCAATCCAGCCAAAGCAAAGGGCTTCTTCTACGGCATCGCTGTATTCCACCCGGGGTTTGCCGCTTTCTTTTTTGAAGTAAACGAGCCATACGCCCTCGGCGCTGGCGTGGTTGGCTTCGAGCCAGGCTCGCCATTCGGCGCGGTTTTGTGCGTAAAAGTGATCTTGGATCATGGAATTGAAGGGAATTTCTTTTAAATTTGAAATTATACCCGATTCGCCGGATTTTTTGGATAAATCAGCGAAATCTAT
>JAGWYI010000652.1 GCA_018969455.1 Bacteroidota bacterium
ATACCATCGTACCTTTTCTGGATACCCTGGGGCGCCCCTATCAATACATTTCTATCCGAACTGAAATCACCGAACGAAAAAATGCCGAGTTGGAACTGGATAAGTCTTATCGCCTGGTATCTGACCAAAACAAACGCCTGCTGAATTTTTCCTACATCGTTTCCCACAACCTGCGTTCCCATGCCAGCAACATCAAAACCATTTTGCGCTTTTTGCAAGAGGCCGAATCGCCAGAGGAACAAAAAATGATGCTCCAACACCTCGAAACGGTGTCGGAACGGCTGGATGAAACCCTGCATAACCTCAACGAAGTTGTCTCGATTCAAAGAACCGATCAACTGCAACTGGAGTCGCTGAACCTGTGCGAATACATTGAAAAAACATGCATGTTGTTAAAAGATCAGATAAGCGCGAAATCTGCCTTGATTCAAAACAGGGTCCCTGCCGATACCAGGGTGGCATATAATGCAGCCTATTTGGAAAGTATTTTGTTTAACTTAATTTCGAATGCAATCAAATACAGTCATCCCGAACGACAATCCCTGATTCAAATTGAGTGGCTCGTGCATGAAACAGAGAAGGTGCTTCAAGTGTCTGACAATGGGGTGGGAATTGACATGGATAAATTTGGCGATAAGTTATTTGGTATGTATAAAACCTTTCATGGGAATGCCGATGCCAAGGGTTTGGGTCTTTTTATTGCAAAAAATCAAGTTGAAGCCATGGGCGGAACCATTTCGGTGGAGAGTGCCGTAAACCAGGGTTCGGTATTTCGGGTTCATTTTCCTGAAGAATAAAAATTTGGAACCTGCCTGTATCGGCACGTCTGGTGGCATCTGGCATGCCAACTTTTTCCTGAACACCCATGGCCTTCCCAAGATCCGCTGGCAAGAGTTTATGGCATACGGCAATTTTCATTTTTATATTACCTGCCGCCAGATTTTTGCATAACTAATAGTATAAATTGTTATAAATCATAGAATTAAATTCTATTTTATGCGCAAAGTTTTACCCAGCCTGGTATAATTTTGATTCTGTGTTATGTAGTTTTATGGTGTAAGTGGCATAAGAATTGCCGGAGGGGCTATTTGACAACCAAACTAAAAAATGCCCGAGCACCATCATTCCCTACCCGACGAACCCTTGGATGCAGGAAAGCTAAAGGAGGAGAACAGGAGATTAAACGTTGCGCTGGAATCAGCCAATTCTCGGATTGCCCAGTTGAGTTCTTGGCAAAACTGGATCCGTGTATTAGAATCCAGTAGCTTATGTATTGGGTTTTCTGCTGATGAAGAAGGTGTGGTATATGCGACCACACCGCAGTGGGTAAATTATTTTGCACCGGAGAAAAGTTTGCCTGGAAACGGATTTTTTGCCCGAATTCATCCCGACGATGTTGTTGTTTTTTGGACGTGCTGGAAGACTGCCTTTCAGGAAAAAAAGCCGTTTTCCATGCCGGAACTGCGTGTTTTTGGCCATGAGGGGCATGTTTTATGGTTCCAGATACAGGGAATTTTGGTGGAAGATGAAGGGCATACGCTCCTGTTTTGTGCCATGCAGGATATTACAACAAACAAAAACCGGGAAATTGCGCTCGAAGAGATGTGCAATCGATTTCTGGTAGCCTCCGATGCCGCAGGGCTTGGAGTGTGGGAGTTTCGGCCGAATGAGAACACCCTGCTTTGGGATGATGTGATGTACCGGGTTTTTAACGTAGATCCGGACGAATTTGAAGGTGTTTTTGAGGCTTGGGCCTCTCGCGTGCACCCGGAAGATTTGGAACAAGCCACAGCAGAATTAAATGCGGCCATTCGCAATGAGAAAAATTTTGATACGCATTTCAGAATTGTTTTGAAAAATGGGGATGTTCGTTACATCAAAGCCGATGCCCGGGTAATATTTGACCAGCAAGGCAACAGCCAAAAAATTATTGGCATCAACTACGACATTACCAAGCAAAAAAGTGCAGAGCTTGCACTTGCCCGCTCGCTGGATTTGGTAACCGAGCAGAATAAACGTTTGCTAAATTTTTCTTATATTGTTTCGCATAATTTGCGCTCGCATACCAGCAACATCAAATCAATTACCGCCTACCTTTTGGATTGTGAATCCGAGTCGGAAATTCGCGAAATGTTGCATCATTTGAATAAGGTATCGAACCGTTTGGATGAAACGCTGCACAACCTCAACGAGGTCGTTTCGATTCAGACGAATATGAATTTGCATACAGAGCCCCTTAAACTGGATGATTTTGTGCGCAAGGCCTTGGATGTATTGGAAGATGCGATCCGCAAAAAGCAAGTACAGATTAAATATAGGGTAGACCCTCATATCAAGGTACAATTTAACCCGGCCTATCTGGAGAGT
>JAGWYI010000036.1 GCA_018969455.1 Bacteroidota bacterium
ATTCCGAACCTGGCTGGATAACCCCTGGAAAGCCAATTTCTACAAAGACGGTATTTTGATGAAAACCGTCATCCCCAATGTTTCCTGCAATTAATTACATAATTATCTGATTTTCAAGGGCCTGGCTTGTCATGCTAACGTTTGGTCATGGAAGCCAGACAGGCCGGCCCTTGCCTTTTTTCACCTTTTTAAATGCATTATCATGCAAAAATTTCAACTTCTGCTTTGCTTTTGGGCCTTCAGCATGCCCGTGCTTTTTTCCCAATCGTACACCTTTTCCTATTTCCAGGAGCCTTATGCCCCCCTACAAGGCGATTCGATCATCGCCGAAGAGGATGCCTGGGGAAACGCCCCCTGGGTACTCCCCATCGGTTTCCCGCTCAGTTTCATGGGTGAAAACGCTGAAACCATCCAAATCTTTGAAGGTTTTTTGTTTTTTAATGAAAATACCGACTCAAGCAACACCTTCATTGCATATGGAGCATCGCTGTCTAATTTAGGCGCCTCGCCGGTATCCATCCAGCGCAGTGGAAACACTGGAAACCGAATTCTGAAAATTCAAGTTAAAAATGCCGGTTTTTTTATCGGAAATTCCCAAAATTATGTCAATTTTCAAATTTGGATTTACGAAAACGACAAGTCCCTTGAAGTGCATTTCGGACCGCGCAACATCAACTCCTACGTATGGGAAGAAGGATGGAATGGGCCCATCATCGGAACAGGCAACAGCGGCTCGGGCTTTTTGTTCTATGCCGGTGATTCCCCTACCGCTCCCAATACCTACCAGTATGGCAACCCGGATACCCTGATCCATTCCCTGACCGGGCCGCCGCCCGCCAATCTGGTGTATCGATTTACGCCCACAGTTTCCAAAACCCTCAGCCCCCGCACCCACCAGATCGACCTTAGCGCCGGGCCGATTCCCTGCAACGATCATTTACAGTTGAGCGGCAACGAACTGGCACAAATCAAGCATTTTAACGTATTCGACGCTGCTGGAAGATGTGTGTTAAACGGAATTTTGAGCAGCCCGGAATTGGACGTTCACACACTCCTACCCGGTTCCTATTTCCTTGAATTACAAGGAGATCAGCAGCAAACCGCGATCATCAAATTCAGCAAAACCCGATAAAATTTCCTTTTAATCCTTGCACATTCAGCCATGAAAACAACAGTAACCCCGAAGTTGGTCTGCTTTGTATTGGCCCTGCGGATGCTTTTTCCGGCCTCCGGATACGCGGCCAATACATTGCCAACCGACTCCAGCACCAACTGGATTATGCCCTGGATCCGCGATGCCGATACCGATTTTTCAGCCCTCGAAGCAGAATACCGCGATCATACAATGCCCTTGTACCAACGCCTAACGGAACTCAACCAGGCACTCAAAGATCCCTGCACGCGCAACGCAGAAACCGGGTTTTCTCTGCTCTGGGAACGCATGCAACTCCAGGACGCCCTGAAACTGGAGGAAGACGAGCACGATTTGAAAAAAATCAAACTCCGCTACCGCAAAGGCGTGGAAATTGTAAAAATGCTGTACGAAAAAATCCTCAGCATGGACCACCATTTCAGCAGCCTCAAAGCACAACAGGAGATGCAAAAAATCTCCAATCCGCACAATTATCCGGAATTTAAGGATGCCCGCGCCATTATTGAGGACAAAATGAAGAAGAAATTCAACTTCACAGCGCCCGCTCTTTTTCAGGCAAACCCCTACCTCTCTGCCGCTTTTTCCATCGTAGGCCTGGTGGTAGGCGGCATGGAAGACAAGGACAAAAAAGCCGATGTGGAAAAAATTGCCTGTATCATGGATTTTACCGTCCGCATCCACAACGACATGAATGTGATTTTTTACGAAACCGGCTACCTCCGCGATGCCAACATGACTCTCAAGCGCGATTGCGAAGCCCTGTTTTCGGAATGTGCGCGGCAAGTGGGATACACCATTCCCCTCGAAAATTGCCGCAACAGCGACGACTGGGAACGCTTGTATGCCCTGCTGGACCAACTGGTGGGCAAATCGATCGGCGAAGTGAGCGCAGCCGGTAACGCTGCCACACCACCCGACCCGCGCCTGCAATCGCGCACCCAAACCAATTTGCAATTTGCCATCGATCGCATTTTACAATTCACCAATCGATACAGCGACTTTGTAAATCAGGGAAATGAATATTACAAAAAATTCAGCAAAATCACCGGCGATTACGAAAACGAAAAATCCTGCTCCGAGATTCTGCCCGACCAGTTCAAGCAGATAAAAGCCGACATCGACCAAACCCTCGACAAGTTCAACAGCGCCTACCGCATGCCGGAAGTTCAAGGATCCAAACTGAAAGACATGCTGTACGGTGGAAGTGAAAACTAATTGCTTTCATCTATTTAATCCATTGACATGCAAAACATGACCCGCATTTTTGCTTTAATTCTGCTTTTGGGCGCCGCCCAATTGCAGGCTCAGACCGAGAAAGCGCCTTTGCCTAAAACAGCCGGATATTTCGATCCTGCCCGACAACCGATCGGTCGCCAGCAAAGCGACGGCAGTTTCCTGCTCACGGTAAGTGAAGCAGCCTTAAGCCGCTCCCTAAAACAGGTAATTCCCGATGTCGGCATCATCCAAAAGGTCGTCAAACAAAAAATACGCGAACAGGAATTTCTGGTATTCGAAAGCCGCCGACCGGATTCGCTGGCGCATGTCCTGTACATCGCCATTCCGATCCGCCGCACCCGCGACGGGCAGGTGTTTGCCGATGCCGGGTACCAAACCTGTTCCGGCGCGCCCTGCAGCAACTGCAAATTCTCGGCCGACGGCTGTGTATGCGAAGAACAGGCTCCGGCCGACAACCCGACCCAGATCGGACGCTGCAACCACAGCATCAGCACTCAGCCTGCGCTGGCGCGCGTGCCCGATAACAAAGACTGAAACCTTCTCTTTTAATCCCTTCCCATCAACCGACACCCCATGTTGTTTGTGTTTTTAATCCTGATCGCCCGGCTGCTCGCCAATGTACCATCCCAAAAGAGGGAGGCGCCCAAGGGACCTGTCCTGCTTTGGCGGCAGCCGTACCGGGATACCGGCTTTAGCGGCGGAACGGTGCTGTTTACAGGCCCGGAAGGAGCGCTTTTCGCCCGATGCACCGACGGCGACGCCTCTGAAACCCTTTGCATGCTGGATGCCGACACCGGCGCGCTCCGCTGGACCTGGAATACGCAATTTGAAGCACCGGAAATGTTGCAACGCTGCAGCCGCCAGACGCCCGCGGTGTACAACCAGGCGCTGTTTTTGTCGACGGGAAAAGGCATTTACACCCTTCAACTTCAAAACGGAAGCACAATGATGAAAAAACACCTGGCTTTTTCAAGCCATTTCCGGCAAATCGGCAGCAGTGTGCTCTGCGTGTGCAACCGGCAGGATGCCCGCGTTGCGCAAATCATGCTGGTGGATATGTGCAGCGGCAAACAAACCCTCCTGTACCAAATGCAGGAACAAAACCAATTACTGGCCCAGGTGCTGGCTGCCACCTGCCAGCGCGAACCAAACGGAGATACCCTGCTGTACTGGACATACCAGCGCTTATCGCCGGAAGACGGCGCTCAGCAAAACTGGTTGTTTGGCTACAACCTGAGCCAGAAAAGACTCCTTTTTTCCCAAGCTCAGGTCATGGAAGACCCCAACCCGTACGCACCGGTGCTGTATGAAGACCTGGTGCTTCTGGAAAGCAAAAATCGGCTCACAGCCGTGAACCGCTATACTGGCCTCCTGCAATGGCAAAGTGCCAAATCGGGCAGCGACTGGCAGCAAATTCAGCTCTGCGGCCCGTATCTGGTGCTCACCGATGCTTTGAACGGACGCATTATGGCCTTTCAACCCGATTCAGGCGCGCGCGTGTGGGAAACCGAACTGGGCGGCGCCTGCTCACTGCCCCAGGAACTGGACGGTATTTTATACACCGTCAATCAGGACAACGGCCGCATGTATGCCTTGCGCCTGTACGACGGCACGCCCCTTTGGCAAATGGAATCACCCGACCTGTATGCCCCGCCATATGCAGGTTTTTGTTTCGCTTTGGGTATGGATCGAACCCGCAGACGCTTGTACGTGAGTTCGTACCTGGCAGCCTACTGCTACCAGCTGGATCCGTGAAAGGGTACCCGGCGAAGGGGAATATTATACCCGGGAAAACCAGACAATAAACGGCTTTCCCAATCCCGGCAGGCGGTCGCGTGGGGCAGACCGCTCTGCCATTTTTTTTCGCAGGACTCGGGAGGGGGATTTTTGGGATAACGGATTGGATTTTTAAGGAATATCTGACGAAATAATATTTGTTTACAATCATTCCGAAAAGCCTTTGGATTAAATACAAAAAGTTTCATCTTTGCAGACCTAAATGTTTGTTCCAGAAAGCCTTACTAGCACCAACCCTTTTCTCCAATATGCATGTTCAAGCACAAATTGACGCCTATATCGCCAGCCAGCCCGAACCAAAACGCAGTGAAATGCAATCCCTGCACGCGCTGATGCTGCAAATCAAGCCGGAAAGTAAATTGTGGTTTACCGATGGCAAAAACAGCGATGGCAAAGTGGTTTCCAACCCAAATATCGGATACGGGTTTTATACCATTCACTACGCAGACGGAACCAGCAGGGATTTTTACCAGATTGGATTGAGTGCCAATACGGCCGGTATTTCGGTGTATATTATGGGCATTCAGGATAAAAACTACCTGAAGGAGACTTTTGGTGAAAAACTGGGAAAGGCGAGCGTGACCGGGTATTGTATTAAGTTTAAAACGCTGAAAAACATCAATCTGGAAGTGCTGGAAGCGGCTGTTCGGTTTGGATTTGAGGCGCAAGTGTGATTTGGTTTAGGGTTTAGGGGGATTGGGATTTTTCTAGGTTTCGAATTTGGGAGAAGGGTGGCGGGTGTGCAAGGGCGAGAATCGGGCAAAGCCCTAGGGATTGTTTCACACCGGCCACAGGCCGGCGCGAGCGCGCGTTTTAGAGAATTGAGATTGGTGGGGATCGGGGCAAACTTGTCTTTGGGGTTGGCCACCCCCATTATCTCTTTCGATCTAATACCTCTATCAACGCATTCAAGTCTTGCATCCTATTTAATGCTGCCGCTGTAAGTAGAATTTCAAGACCCGCATCGGTTTCATGAAGTACCAGCGGCAAAGGCGTTTCTGCCCAATCGGGGTGGGTGCGGAGAAACTCGTCCCGGTGCAAAAACACAGGCGCCGTTTCTAATTTCTGTACAAATGCTTCCCACTGCGGACGTACGGCAAACACGCCGTGTGTGAGCGCACATAAACTGCAAGGATAGGTGGCAGGTGAAAAGATTTTGTGGGCAATGTCGCTCGCCAGGTTGAACCAACCGGTGTCGGCGTTGTAGACGAAAATCAGGGTTTTGTTGTGCATGTAAGTTCAGTGTATATACAAATAAAAACCCGCCCCGACAACACAAAGTTGTCGGGGCGGGTTCATTTCTCATAAAAAATCAAAAACAAAAATTCTACGAACCGCCTTCCAGTGCTGCTGCGCCGCCCACGATCTCGCCCAATTCGGTGGTGATCGCTTCCTGGCGGGCTTTGTTGTAACTGATTTTGAGGGTTTTCAGCATTTCCTCGGCGTTGTCGGTCGCTTTGCCCATGGCGGTCATACGCGACCCGTGTTCACCAGCAATGGTATCGAGCACCATTTTGTGGAAGGAGAGTTGCAAAATGCTGGGAACCAGTGTCTCGAGCAATTGCTGCTGATCAGGTTCGAAGATGTAATCGGCTTTTTTCTTGTTTTGGCCAGGAGCGGCTTCCAGTTTCACAACGGGCAGCCATTGTTCGGCGGTAGGGAACTGGGTGGCTGCGTTTTTAAAGCGGCTGTACACCACTTCAATGGCGTCGTATTTTTCGTGGATGAAAGCATCCATTAGCGATTTGGACAGGGCGCTAACGTGTTCGTAGGTGGCGGTATCGTACAGGTGAATGTTATCGGTATTGTATTGCAGGTCGCGGAAACGGCGACGGAAGAAATCGTAGCCTTTTTTGCCGATAAAGAGCAGCGTCACCTTGCCTTCGCTGCGTTGTTTGGCGTATTTCTGGTTGATGAGGGCCAGCGCTTCCTTGTTGATGTTGGTATTGAAAGCACCGCAAAGGCCGCGGTTGGATGTAACTACCACCACCAGCACATTTTTCACGTCGCGGGCTTTTCCGAAACTGGTGTTGGCATCGCCGTCGAGGTTTGACAGGATGTTGGACAACATGCGGTTGAGTCGGTCGGCATAAGGGCGCAGCTGGATGATTGCGTTTTGCGCCTTGCGCAATTTTGCAGCCGATACCATTTTCATCGCCTTGGTAATCTGTTGCGTAGAGATTACCGATTTAATGCGTTCGCGAACTTCTTTTAAGCCTCCAGCCATGGTTGGGTTGTGCTAAAATTGAAAAATATAAGAAAGGCGCAGCATGATGCTTTGGGTGCATCATGCTGCATTTTCCGGAAAAAACTATTTTTTGTATTCAGATGCCAGGTCGGTGGCCAGTTCGCGCACTTTTGCGAGGCTGGCGTCTTCCAGTTTGCCTTTGCGGAATTCTTCGAGTACCTCAGGCAGTTTGTCTTCCATGCGTTCTAGGAACAGGTGTTCGAACTCGTGTACTTTATGGAGTGGCACATCCCGGAGCAGGTTATTGGTACCGAGGTAGATGATGGCCACCTGTTTTTCCACGGGCACCGGGCTGTACTGGGGTTGTTTGAGGATTTCCACGTTGCGGGAACCTTTTGCCAATACGGCTTGGGTAGCGGCGTCGAGGTCGGAGCCGAATTTGGCAAACGCTTCCAGTTCGCGGTATTGCGCCTGGTCGAGTTTGAGGGTACCTGCCACTTTCTTCATGGATTTGATTTGGGCATTACCCCCTACCCGGCTCACGGAGATACCCACATTGATGGCGGGGCGCACGCCGGAGTTGAACAGGTTTGATTCCAGGAAGATCTGACCGTCGGTGATAGAGATCACGTTGGTTGGGATGTAGGCTGAAACGTCGCCTGCCTGGGTTTCGATGATAGGCAGTGCGGTGAGGGATCCGCCGCCTTTGATCATGCCTGCTTTTACGAGGCTTTCCGGGAGGTCGTTCATTTGCGCGGCCACGCTGTCGTTGTTGATGATTTTCGCGGCACGTTCGAGCAGGCGGCTGTGCAGGTAGAATACGTCACCGGGGTAAGCTTCGCGGCCGGGCGGGCGGCGGAGCAGCAGGGATACCTCGCGGTAAGAAACGGCTTGTTTAGACAAGTCGTCGTACACGATGAGGGCCGGGCGGCCGGTGTCGCGGAAGAATTCGCCGATTGCGGCGCCTGCGAAGGGCGCATAGAACTGCAAGGGCGCGGGATCGGAGGCGGAGGCCGAAACAATTACGGTATAAGCCATGGCGCCGTATTCTTCGAGGGTGCGGGCCACTTGCGCGACAGTAGACGCTTTTTGGCCGCAGGCCACATAGATACAGAATACGGGTTGACCACGGTCAAAAAATTCTTTTTGGTTGATGATGGTATCGATCGCGATGGCGGTTTTGCCTGTTTGGCGGTCGCCGATGATCAATTCGCGTTGGCCGCGGCCGATCGGGATCATGGCGTCGATTGCTTTTACACCGGTTTGGAGCGGTTCGTTTACCGGCTGGCGGTAGATCACACCTGGTGCTTTGCGTTCGAGGGGCATTTCGTATTTGGCGCCTTCGATGGGGCCTTTTCCGTCGATGGGTTGGCCCAGTGGGTTCACCACGCGGCCGACGAAGCCTTCACCCACCTGAATGGATGCGATTTGGCCAGTGCGTTTCACCACGGAACCTTCGCGAATGCCATCGGATGTACCCATAAGTACCACGCCGACATTGTCTTCTTCGAGGTTTAAAACGATGGCGCGCACGCCGTTTTCAAATTCGACCAATTCGCCGGCTTGCGCGCGGTTAAGGCCGTATACGCGGGCAATACCGTCGCCCACTTGCAATACTGTACCGACTTCTTCAAGGTTGGTATCCGCTCCGAAGCCTGAAAGTTGTTGTTTCAGGATTGCGGAGATTTCTTCTGGTCTAACGTCTGCCATATTGATTGAATTCGTTGATGTTATTGGATTTGTATTGTTTTCAGGGCTTTTTGGGCGCCTGTTGGTTTGCTTGGCATTAAACTTCGCGGATGTACAGGTTTTTCTGGAATTGATTTTTCAATTCGGTCAATTTGTGGATCACGCTTGCATCGTAGCGTTTGTTGTCGAATTCAAGGATAAATCCGCCCACAATTTTCGGATCAATTTGGGTTTCAATATCCAGATTTTCGAAAGTAACACCGGCTTCCACGATTTTTTTGCGCAGTGCATCAAGTGTGGCGTCGGACAGTTCGCTGGCTGTAATGACCTTCAAGGAAGTGATTTTGTTCATCGTTTTGTACTGGTCGATGAACTCATCGGTAATTTCCGGGATAAAGGATTCGCGGTTTTTATTGACCAGCAATTGCAGGTACGACAGGGTGAGTGCGTCAATTTTGCCGGTAAAAATGGCCTGAAGTGCCGCGTTTTTTTTATCGTTTTGAATCACGGGGCTTTTCAGCATCAGGCGCAGGTCGCGGTTTTGGGCGGCCTGGCGCAGCATAAGCATATCGTCGTGCACCTGATTGAGTTTACCGGCTTCTGCGGCCAGTTCAATCAGGGATTTTGCATAACGTGCAGCGATTTTAGTTACAGACATGGGGAAAGGCTTAATTCAGTTTAATCTGGTTTACCAGCGATTGAGCGAATTGTTCCTGATCGGCTTTGTTGCCGAGTTCGCGCTGGAGCACTTTCTCTGCGATTTCAATGGCCATTTGACCGGCTTTATTTTTCAGGTCGACCAATGCTGCCATTTTTTGGTTTTCGATATCCTGCATGGCGCTTTCCACTTTCCGTTTGTATTCGGCATTGGCGCGCTCTTTGGCTTCGGCGATGATTTCGTCTTTGGCTTCTTTAGCCTCTTTGAGGATGGCAGAGCGTTCTTCGCGGGCCTGGGCGAGCAGTTTTTCGTTTTCAGCCTGGAGATTGGAAACTTCCTGACGGGCTTTTTGAGCCAGATCGAGTGCATCCTGAATATCCTGTTCGCGTTGTTTCAGAGCTGCGCCGATGGGTTTAAAGGCAAAACGGCTCATCAGGAACCAGAAAAGCAGGAAAATGATGGTGGTCCAAATCAATAATCCGGGTTCTGGACGGATCACGGAAAAATCTGCTAAAAAGAGCATATCTGCTGGATGATTTGTGGATAATGGAATCTGCACACGGGGTGCGTTTGATTTCTGGTGGTTTTTCGGGTATTCACATGAATACGCCCCAAAAGGGCCGGGTTGTTGCGTTGCCAACCGCTTCGCTTCAACCCGGGTAACTTTTCTTAGGCTGCTTTCACGAAGAAAGACAATACCATACAAACCAGGGCAGCACCCTCGATAAGGGCCGCTGTCAGGATCATGTTTGCACGGATATCGCCCACTGCTTCTGGCTGACGAGCAATGCTTTCCATGGCTTTACCGCCGATATGGCCAATGCCGATACCTGCGCCAATTACAGCCAAACCTGCACCAAGTGTTGCGTACATGTGTTATTTATTTAAAAAAGTGAACATTCGTTATGGTGGTTTTTGCGGTCTCGGGTATTCAATCAATGGTGGTCGCCGTGCGGGTGCGGATCCTCAATGGCTGTACCGATGTACACTGCCGACAACATGGTGAAAATGAAGGCCTGCAAAAAAGCAACCAACAATTCCAGCGCCATCATAAACAGGGTCAGCGGCACGGAGGCCAGGATTCCCGTTATGGAACCGCCAACGCTTTTACCTGCATCGCCAAAAATAAAGATCAGACTTACAAAACTCAGAATCACAATGTGTCCGGCGGTAATATTGGCAAAAAGTCGGAGCAACAAGGTAAAGGGTTTCAGGAACAGCCCCAGAATTTCAACCGGAGTAAGAACCAGAATTTTCAACAAAGCGGGTACGCCGGGCATCCACAAGGTATGTTCCCAGAAATGCCGATTGGCGCTGAAGGTAGAAATAAAGAACGTGATCAGTGCCAAAACGATGGTTACGGAGATATTACCTGTAACGTTGGCACTTCCCGGGAAAAAGGGTATTTGACCAATCAAATTCAAACCCAGGATAAAAAAGAACGCCGAAAGCAAATACGGCATGTATCGTTCGTAATTGCGCCCGATATTGGGTTTGGCCACTTCATCGCGGATGAAAGTATACAAAGGTTCGATGAAATTTTGCAAGCCGCGTGGCGCTTTCCCCTGGTTGCCTGCAGCAGAGCGAGCCACTTTCAGGAATAGCCAAAACAGCAAAATTGCCGTAAGCAACATGGTAAACACGTTACGGGTGATGCTGAAATCGTAAAAACTGGTAATTCCCCCCCCCATCATGCCGCCATCAACGGTTGATTTTGGATCCAGATGGTAGCAGGTATTATTGGCGCCTACCTTGTACACCGTTTTTTCTTTTCCATCCGTGGTAGTCACAACTTCGTGGGACGGATCACATTGAAGGGCAACTTCTCCGGCAGGGAAGGAAGGATCCTGGATGCGCATAATAGAACCATGCACCAACACATAACCGTCTTTGGCAATGGCGCCATTGCCGTGGTGTTCTGGTTTGAAAGCAGCGGTGGTAGTTATTGTCCAGCCATGGCCGGGGGCATACAGCATAACAGGCAGATGCACATAGATGTCGCCGATAACATGAATGGCGTTGGCGTCGGCGATGTGGTGTACCGCATTGTCGCCGGCATTGAACACTTCGCTTTCTTCGTGGGCTCCACAAGGGCATTCAGCGTGCATATCACCGCCAGATACACCATGTTCAGCCTCGTGCGCGCCTTCAGCAGGCGCTTGCTCGGTCGGATGTTGGGTCGCTTCCGTATGAGGCTCTTGATGGTCGCTGCCATGCTGCGCAAAGGCATAAACCGACAAGCCGCTGAATATCAATGCAATGCAATATTTTCGAAGTGATATCATGACCGCGTTTAGAAAAGCTATTTTCAAATCGGCGGCAAAAGTACGATGGGATTTTCGTTTAAAAAAACCGGCAAATTTATTTTTCAGAAAAAAATAAGGAAAGCAGCGCTTTTCCGACACTCAACCCGAATTATATTTGGAATGAATCTTTTTTTAGCGGCCGAAAGCCCTTATATACTTTACGCCGCCAGATTTTGTGCATAACGATCTTTATAAATCATAATAAATCAGCGAAATCCATCCTGATTTATCCACAAAATCCGGCGAATCCTGGTATAATTATGCAGTTAACGCATATAGGCTGCAAACCATTTACATTCTTTTACCATTTGACTGTAAAAATCAGTCCCCCAAAAATGTTTACGCATCAAATCGTAGTAGGTGTTGTATGCATTTGGAAGTTGGGGAATCAATTTGTTTCCGGGGTGATAGGTGCATGTCGGGCTACAAAACCACTGTTTTTGTTGGCAACGGGCAGCCATGAAGGCAGCGCGGGCAGCCAGTTCGGGGTTTTGGGCGGCAGCCAGGGCTTTTTCAAAATTGGAGAGTGCCAAACTTAAATCGGTATTTTCCCGATTGCCGGCAGGAGCGCCCACGAGCGGAAAAACGGGCCCGGTAGCCAATCGCAGCCAATTGGCGCCACTTCGGTAAAAATCGAGGGCTTCCCATTCGGTTCCGAAATAGGACATATTATAGTACCCCACACCAATGAGGTAATAGTACCAGGCAGCCACTGGCGCACGTTCGGCGGCGGCGGCCTTTGCACGAAATTCAAATTCGATGATTTGCTCGGCGATTTCCTTGCGGTTGAGGTACAAGGAATCGCTCAAGGGCCGGTTGATGCGTTCATCGGTAATTTCTTTAAATGGATAAAATTTGGGCAAACTGGCCAATGCAGTGGGCTGAATGGCTCTGAAACTGGCCAGAGCGGCCTCGTTTTCCCCAATAGACATCAAATAAGTGCCTTTAATTTCCAGCAGCCGTGCCTGAATGCCCGCCGGATTGGTATCGAGCAACATGGCTTTTTCAAGAAAAACCGGGTTGTTTTTTGAAGCTTCCCGGAGCAAATCGTCCAGTACCTCCAGGTTCGGATTATACCCTAGTGCAGCAGGATCGTAGGCGGCCAGGAATGCTTTCCCAGGATGATTGAGCGCTGCGTAAGCGGCGGAAAGCCAATCTTGCAAAAAGGGTTTGAAATTGGGATTTTCATTAAAAACCGCATAACTTTGAATGCGGAATGCCTCCTCATCGGGAAACCCGGTAGCCGGATTTATGTTAAGGATGGCCTGCAACAGGCGCCAAATTTCGAGTTGTTTGGCAAGCTGACGGTCATAGGCATCACTGTTGTTGAAGCGCGCTTCGGCACGTTTGAAGGTTTTTTCGGCCGCATATTGATCGCCTGCAAGCATTTCGAGGTAGCCGCTCATGCACTGCCAAAGTTTTTGATTGGGCGAGCGATTTTCCTGTACAACATTGCGCACAAAATCGGTCAAATCGAGCAGTTGACGCGCTGCCACCTGCCGTTGCAGCGCTCCATAAGCGGCGCCCTTCCGGATGTCGGTCACTCGAGTACGGAGGTATATTTTTTCAAGTTCCTGTACCGCGCTCACCAAAAGCAGGTCGAGTTGCGGGTTTTCCGGATCGAGTTGGTATACTGTTTTCATGTCGTCTACGGCATAACGACGGTCGGCGCCCGATCGGAGCATGTAAAGGGTTGATTTTTCGGCATCCGATTGGCACAATTTGAGGCATGCATTCCAGTCGGCGTCATTCCGGATGAGGAAGCTTCGGAATGCCTGGGCGCGTTTGGAGGAGCAGTGTCGAAAAATCAGGGAGAAGCGGTAGGCCGCCTCGGGGTATTTGCCCAGTTTTTGAAGGGCGCCTGCCAGGTGGCCGAGTGCCCAAAATGAGATAATGCTCGGTTTTTTCCGATCTACCTTGGGAATCAATTCGTTATACAACGTCACGGTTTGTGTCCACTGGCGCGCGTAATGTGCCAGGCGCACGATCTGGTAGGCGTAGCGCAGGCGTACGAAATGCGAACGGGTTTCGGCAAACCGTCCTTTTCCTTCCTCGATGAGTTCCTGCATGGCGCCTGCGTTGATGCGCGGAAGGCTCCATTGGTCGCCCCGCGATTCCACATAGGGTGCACATTTTCGGGTAAACATCAGATAATCAACCACTTCCGTGCAGTTGTTGATGGCGATCAACGCTGCCAGGCTATTGCCTTCCATGGAGATGGGCAAGAGGGTGCGTTTTTGTTTGTCGGCCGCTGCCTGGCGCAGTTCGTTGAGTTCGCTGTAGCTGGCCTCGTACACTACATAAGCCACATCTTCAGGCTGGGGTTGCCCGCAAAATCGCTCCACCCACTCGGCAATATTTTCCTGGCGCTGCGGATCGGCATCGAAATACACTTTTTGGTAATAATCGTCCCATTTTACAAAAAACGGGGCATAAGCGGCGTTTTTGTTGATGATTTCGGGATATAAAAAGGTATATCCGTAAAACACCTGCGGGCCGGTGCAAGCGCCTGGCGGCGCGGGTTCGGGATTGTCGGGATAAAAAGAGGTGAACAAAAACAGGCAAATCATACCTGTAAATGCCGCATGACGAGCCTTCAAATTTAAATTTATTGCTTTTTGTCCAAAAATTGTTGCCATATCCGCTGCAGCGTGTCGGGTGGAAAGGTACGGCTCAGGGTGCTGTCGGCCTGAAAAAGGGCGTACACAGCATCGGGCGCCAGATCGATTTGCCTGGTGCAAGCCAATGCTTCCCGCAACAAAGCCGGATCGATTCCCTCCAGCCGGATGTAATCGCCGGGGCGAAGATAATGACCGCGCACAAAAGTGGACTGTCGAACGCCAAAGACGTTGGGTTTCAGCGGATGCCGTTGAAAGCGCAGGGTATCCGAAAACAGGCTTGTATCGGCCGCATGCAGGATTTTCCACAGGGTTTCGTTGCGGTAAACCAGGGCCCAGGAGAAAACCGGCAAAGCAACATCGAGCGGCAGGGCATACTGTCGCGGTGCACCCTGGATGTAGCGCAGGGCGTCTTTTACAGAAAATATGCTGTTTTTTGCCTGCATATCCTCTATATCTCCGGTGTTGTACAGCATCAACATGCCGCGATCGGCAGGCGGAACGCCGGTTTTATCCGGAAATTTGTACTGGTGCAATCGGATGGTGGCACAAAGGCGGGTATTTGCCGGCAGGCGTTTTTTTAATGAATTTAAATACAAAAAATATTGTTTTCGGGTGCTTTCAGTCCAATCGCAATCGATTTGTAGTTCCTGCGGATTGAAATTTTTGCCGAAAGGCAATTGTTCGGCCACCGAATGCAGGGCGGTGAGGGTTTTGTCGGCCAGCCAGTCGGCCTTGTTGCCGGAAAGATTCTGGAACACCGCATTGGTGATGAAAACGCATGGAATGATAATTTTATCCGTCAAACTGGCCGTATCGGGGCATTCGAGCAGGGCCAATGGGCCGATTTCGCTGTTTTCACGCAGGCCGATGTCTAAAAATTTAACATATATAATATTTCCTTTCAGGCTTTTGAGTGCATTTTTGAGCGCAGGATGCATTTGAAGTTCCGTTTGCCAGGCGTAAAAGGCCGCACGCGGGGGCCGGGGTGCGGGCGTGGTGCAGGCGAGGGCAAACAACAGCAGAATCAGGAACCTCAAAACGAAATGGTATAGGTGTACACGGGTGGCTGCTCTGTTTTTGAGGCCTCAGGCTCGGGGAGCGGGTTGCCGGTGA
>JAGWYI010000653.1 GCA_018969455.1 Bacteroidota bacterium
AACAAGGTCGATGTCAACTGCGGATAGTTTTTTTAGCAATTCGTTGAACACATTGGTTGCGAGGATGATTTTAAACAAACTTAAATGTGGTTTCCCAACACAAATGGTCGTAATGTGGTGAATTTCAGCCTGTTCTACGATAGATTTTGAGATGTACGGGCTTTCTACCTTTATAATTTCGGCCCCCAATTCGGTGGCCATTTTGAAATTATTAATCAAATGCCGTTGTTTATCCAACGCAATTTTATCCATGCTTTCAGCCGGTATTTGAACATATAAAACAAACCATTTGCTGTTGTAATAATTTGCCAGACGTGCTGTTTTTCGAATTACTGCTTTGGCTGTTTTTTCGTTACTGCTAATACAGGCCAAAAAACGTTCGTGCCGAAGCATGTTTCCTTGCGTGATTTCGGTTTCCACTTTTCGTTCTACCTGAGACGCTACTTCTTTCAAGGCTAACTCCCGCAACTGGAGAATATGCTCGCTTTTGAAAAAATTGTTGAGCGCCATTTCAATTTTACCGGGCTCATAAATCTTGCCTTCTTTTAACCGTAAAATCAATTCATCGGCGGTAAGGTCGATGTTTACCACTTCGTCTGCTTGCGCCAATACGCTGTCTGGAATTCGTTCCCGCACTTCTATGCCGGTGATTTGCTTTATTTCTTCATTCAAGCTTTCAATGTGCTGAATATTTACGGCCGAGATCACATTAATTCCGGCATCAAGTATATCCATCACATCTTGCCAGCGTTTTTCATTGGCGCTGCCTTCAATGTTGGTATGGGCAAGTTCATCCACCACCACCACTTCCGGTCGCAAATTGAGAATGGCTTGAAGGTCCATCTCTTCCAGGGCTTTACCCTTGTAAAACAACTGGCGCCGAGGCACCAGTGGCAGGCCTTGTACCAATTCCTGGGTTTCTTTTCGATTATGGGTCTCAACATAGCCGATTTTTACGTCGATTCCATTTTTGAGCAAAGTGTGTGCTTCCTGGAGCATCCGATAGGTTTTCCCTACACCGGCGCTCATTCCCACGTAAATTTTGAACTTTCCACGCCTCGATTTTTTTATTAAATCCAGGAAACGCTTCACATTTTGCTCTTTTTCAGTCATTCTTGTATCGATTTGCACACCTGATCCAGGGCGAGATTGATTTTCAAGACAGGAATTTTGGAAGGGCCAAACAGGCCCAAAAATGGCTTTTCGGTTTGTTGTTCAATCAGCTGCAGCAAGGTGGATTCGTTGAGTTTGCGCAGTTTGGAAATGCGTTTCACCTGTACCCGTGCAGCTTCTACTGAAATGTCTGGGTCGAGCCCGCTGCCGCTGGCGCATACCAAATCTGAAGGTAGTTCCGATTTTTGTACGCCTGGGTTGTGCACCAAAAAACGGTCTATTCGTGCTTGCACAAGGGCCAGGTATTCGGGGTTGTCGGGGCTTTTGTTGCTGCCACCGGAGCCCGCTGCGTTATAATCGACTGCACTGGGACGGCTGTAAAAATAATCGTCGCGCGTGAATTTTTGACCAACATGCGCGTACCAGGAGTTGCCATCCTGGCGAAGTTTTTCACCCTTACCGCCCTCGGTCGCCAACTGGGCAAATCCCCAAATCACTAGGGGGTATACGCCGGAGAAAAAGAGGAGCATAGCGATGCTCAACCGGACTGATTTTAATATGTTGAAAATCATTGTTTTGTACTTTTAGAAAAAGATGGAAACAAAAAGGTCGATTAATTTGATACCCACAAATGGCACGAGTACGCCGCCCAGTCCGTAAATCAACAGATTGCGGCGCAACAGCGCCGAGGCGCCAATGGGTTTGTATTCCACGCCCTGCAAGGCCAAAGGAATCAGCATGGGAATTATGATGGCATTGAAGATGACAGCGGAAAGTATGGCGCTTTCCGGGCTGTGTAACTGCATGATGTTCAAATGTTGCAATGCGGGAATGGCCTTAATAAACAAGGCCGGGATGATGGCAAAATATTTTGCCACATCATTGGCAATGGAAAAGGTTGTGAGTGTACCCCTTGTCATGAGCAATTGTTTGCCGATTTCTACGATTTCAATTAATTTGGTGGGGTCGTTGTCGAGATCCACCATGTTTCCGGCTTCTTTGGCCGCCTGGGTGCCGCTGTTCATGGCGACGCCCACGTCTGCCTGTGCCAGCGCGGGTGCGTCATTGGTGCCGTCGCCCATCATGGCGACCAGCCTGCCATCCTTTTGTTCTTTGCGGATGTACTGCATTTTATCTTCAGGTTTGGCTTCGGCAATAAAGTCATCAACCCCGGCTTTTTCAGCGATGTATTTGGCTGTCAAGGGGTTATCTCCAGTGACCATTACAGTTTTAATGCCCATTTTGCGCA
>JAGWYI010000654.1 GCA_018969455.1 Bacteroidota bacterium
TTGCAGTACAATTCTTGCAAATCCGTTTATTCCATAAATAAATGCGATACTGCGTTTTTATCCAAAAAAATCGGAATTTGGTCTGGTTTTTCGCTGTTTTTCTCAGCAAAACGCGCCTTTCGTTGTTATACCCCAAAAAAGATCATGCTCGAGACGCAACACCTCATCAAACAATACGCAAGCAGCAATGGCTCGGTGCTCACCGTGCTGGAAGATGTCAGTTTTTCCTTGAATGCCGGCGATACTTTTTCCATTGTGGGGCCCTCGGGCAGCGGTAAAACCACGCTTTTGGGCCTTTGTGCAGGGCTGGACCGCGCCAGCAGCGGTTCGGTGATTCTGAATGGCCAGGTGCTGGATCAACTGAACGAAGACCAGCGCGCAGCCATCCGGAACCAGTGTGTGGGTTTTGTTTTTCAAAATTTTCAACTCATCCCCACCCTGACCGCCCTCGAAAACGTGATGGTGCCCCTGGAATTGCGCGGCGACCCCAAGGCCGAGGCCAATGCCATCGAATGGCTCGAAAAGGTCGGCCTTTCGGAGCGCCGACGCCATTACCCTGCCCAATTGTCGGGCGGGGAGCAGCAACGGGTGTCCATAGCGCGGGCTTTTTCTACCCGGCCCTTGATTTTGTTTGCCGACGAGCCCACCGGCAACCTCGATGCCGAAAATGCCGCCGGCATTGTGGATTTGTTGTTCGATCTCAACAAAACGGCCGGTACCACCCTGGTTTTGGTTACCCACGACCTCGAATTGGCCAAACGCACCCAACGCATCCTGAAAATCAAAGGCGGTAAAATAGAGTCGCTTTCACCGGCGTAACTACCTTTGCGCAGTGAATCGCGCCTTTTTACTCAACATCCTGCTCTTGCTCTTTATCAACATTTTGATAAAGCCGCTTTTTATTTTTGGCATCGACCTGCAAGTGCAAAACCGGGTAGGAGCCGAATACGGTTTGTATTTCGCCTTGCTCAACCTGGCCTACGTTTTCCAGATTCTCAATGATTTCGGTATTCAGACCTACAACAACCGGAACATCAGCCAGTTTCCGCATTTGTTGCCCAAGTATTTTCCCAATTTACTGGCGCTCAAACTCATCCTGAGCACAGGATACATGGTAGCGAGCATGGTGTTGGCATTTGTGCTGTTTGGTTACGGTTGGGCCGAATTGCCGCTTTTTTCGGTGCTGCTGTTCAATCAGGTGCTGGTGCAGCTGGTGTTGTTTATGCGTTCCAATATTTCGGGGCTCGGCTATTACCAGCTCGACAGTTTTTTATCGGCCTTAGACAAATTGTTGATGCTGTTTACCTGCGGTGCACTGGTGTGGATTCCTGGCTTATGCGCACATGTGACGGTATTGCAATTCGCACTGGCACAGACGTTTGCCTTGGCCCTCACCTTGATCCTGGTGTATCTTTTGTTACGCAGCAAAGTGCAACTTTCGCTGAAACCCGATTGGCTGGGCAATTGGCGTTCGGGTTGGCCCACCATTTTGCTGTTGATGCGCAAAAGTATACCGTATGCCCTGGTTATTCTGCTCATGTTTGCCTATTCCCGCCTCGATGCCGTTTTGCTGGAGCGCCTGTTGCCCGACGGGAAAGTGCACGCCGATGTATATGCGGGCGCCTACCGTCTGCTGGATGCGAGCAACATGTTCGGATATTTGTTTGCCACGCTATTGTTGCCCATGTATGCCCGCTTGTTGCGGCACGGCAATGCGGATGAGTTGCGTTCGCTTGTGTCGGTGAGTTTTAAATTGATCTGGGCGGGCAGCATAACCCTGAGTGCAGCCATTTTTTTTGCGCGGGCCGATCTGGTGAAGTTGATGATGCCCGAACGCGCTTCCGCGTATCGCTGGGATACCCTGGGAATTCTCATTTGGGTATTTGTTCCGGTGTGTATGTTGTACATTTTCAGCACCATACTTACCGCCGATGAAAAGCTGGGGCGCATGAACCGCTATTTTGTGATCGGCATTGGCATTGATTTGCTGTTGAATATATTGCTGGCGCCGCAGTACAAGGCCTATGGCTCGGCAGTGGCGACCTTGTGTACGCATATTTTTGTGGCTTCGGCCGTGACCATTTTGGCGAGTCGGACCTTTCAATTGCGTCCAAGTCGCCGCGGATTGATCCAGGTTTTGGGTTTTGCCTGTTTTGTGTTGGCCTGCGACTGGTTCCTGTTCGAGAAAACCGCTTTATTATGGTACCTGCAATTTGTGTTGGCCTTGCTGGGCGGATTGATTGGGTTGTTTTTGTTTGGGTTGTTTGATGTACGGGCGATCCGGCGGGGTGTGTTGGAGTTTCGATCTTGATTCAATGGGTGCAAATATTTGACATCAAGCGCGGTCGCATGTCTGCCATCT
>JAGWYI010000655.1 GCA_018969455.1 Bacteroidota bacterium
GAGGTTTTAAAACAGTTTCTAATATTCCCACCGCATCAAATCAGAAATTGATAGCATTTGCCCCTGTTGGTCTTCGGATTGGCAGGGGCTTTTGATTTCCGATTTGTTCGATTTCCGATTTTTGATTGGATTTGCGATGGCTTATGGTTGGATTTTTGGTACGCGCTACGAAATTGGATATTATGGCAATTTACCAAAATCGATCTTCGGCATTCCGCCTTTTGCGATGCGGGTAAACTTGGTGTTGAGTTTGGTATCCGCGTTAAAAAAACCGCCGTTCTTCAAAAAAAAGTGGTCGCCTTCCACGCCGCCGTCGAAATCGATCCGAAACCTTCTTTCCGCATTCGCATCTCCGGTTAGCTTTGCTTTGGACAGTGCGATCCACCGCCCTTTGGTATCGCAGGCCCATTGGTTATTCAATTGCAATTTTCTGGTTATATACCCGTTGGCGGGTTCAAAAATTTCCAAAAAAGAATGCGCATGTTGGTACCAGGTATCGGTTTGGGGGCGTAAAAAAGAAGCAATCAGAAGCCATTGGCCAGTATTTACATCCATAAAATAGGCCGTGTAAATGGTGTTGCCCTTTCCGTCGGGCTCCACCGAATTGAGGAATTTATACACCGTGCCCGGTTGCCAGGGATAAACCAGATAACTCTGTCCGCCGGAGCCTTCATTTCCAAATTCCCCGATGTGAACGTCCTTGCCTTTTTTCAGCAAGCGAATTTTTTGCGCTTCCGGAATGGTCGTTGGATCATCCGTTTCAAAAGGGCTCCAAACGGAAAATAAAATCTTTCTTTCAGTGGCCGAATTGCGTTGCATCCCAAAATAGCCTTCTCCAAAGCCATTGGCCATGTAATAGGAGCCGATCGGGTCATCGCCTTCCGGAACCGTCAATTCATTGTAAAACCATTTGATGGTGGCGTTTTTCGGGAATTCATAACTCAAATGCACCGAAGGCCCTCTTCTGCCGAAATGGAAGTTATCGTCCTGATTGTCAGGTACATAATTGACATTTATCGAATCCTGGTGCCGAATCTGCAATTCCCGGATGCGGGCAAAATCGGAGCCGCTTTTTCGGATGCCCTGGAGCTTGATTACATTATAGCCCTCGAGGGAGGTACTACCCAGCTCAATTTTCCGGTCGCCGGCTTTCACATTGTACTCCTTCACAGCGCCATTCACCGAAATTGACAGGGTGCTGTTGCCCGTTTGTTTGATTAGCGGAAGTGCCAATTGCACAGGCTGTTTGGTTTGGAGCGAGAAGTAAATGGCAAACACCGTGTTTTTGTTGTTCCAGTTTTCGATGCCATGGTCGGTAATCTCCTCCTCGGAACTGGGGGATACTTGAAAGGCATTGCCACCCAAAGGGATGTTCACTTGTTGTGCATGGGCAAGCGGGAACTTGGTCAGGCAGCAGGTGGCCAGGAGCAGCAGCGGTAAATGGCAGGGACGGATGGCAAATATTTTCATTCAGAAAAGTTGGTTTTGTATTTTTTTGCTTCCTATCAACGAATAACGGCTAACATTTCCACCGCATCAGATATTGATAGCATTTGCCCCTGTTGGTTCGGATTGGCAAGGGCTTTTGCATTACCCTCTACGGGGATTCTTTTAGGCTATGAAAAAGTCAAGGTCTTTTTATCGAAATGAAGACATAGATTTTTTTGTCTTATAATATCCATACCTAGGATGCCTGAGTAATTAGAAATGATGCCATTTGCAATAAAATCAATGATTTGGATAGGGTAATTTTTAAATTGAGTTCCAAAAACATCAATGGATTCAATTTTAAACACATCGGCAAACATTCGGCCATTTGCCGTTTCAACTTCAACTTGTCCAAGGGAATCTTTAAGATTAATTTGCTCAATATATAGGATGTTTTTGTCGAGATAAGTATCTGAAGAGCCCGTATCCAACAAAAAAGGCAAAATACTTTCGCCATTAATTTCAACATGTACGATGATCAAGCCGTCATCGTGCAGCCATTCGAAGGGGTAAGTTGTTCTCAAAGTGGCGCTTTAATTGTTCTTAATAGGCCAATATGATAATTTGAGTTGAGTTGTCCCGTAAAGGCCAAGGTAAATTTAACAAAACCCTCCCGCCGTTCACCACCTTCGATGCTCGCTACACGTTTATCCTGGTGGTGTGCCAAAACAGTCCCTTTTACGATTTGCATGCCGTCAAAGATTGGGTCGCCTAATACAACCCATTCATCCGGATACTGGATTTTAATTTCATCCCAGTTCAACCTAATATTTTCAATCATTTCCATTGCCTCAATTTTAAAATAAACATAACAAAGTTAAGCGTTTTTCTTGAAAACAGCATATAATCCGCTATATTCCTTTTTTCAAACGC
>JAGWYI010000656.1 GCA_018969455.1 Bacteroidota bacterium
GGGGAGAAAAGTTGGCTCCTGTTGATTTGCTGTGGAAAACCGCTTTTCAGGCGCCCTTGAAAAGGGTAGGGCTTGTTTCCTCGGAAACAGCAGGCCCGAAGTTGATGGTTCAGGATGGCCAGAATGGTTTATATTGTATGGACTTAGCTGGGAAAATAACTTGGAAAAGGCAGTTGGATCAGCCTGTAATATCGGAACTAAGCGCATTGGACGACACCAAGGGTGGAGCGCCTATTTATTTATTCAACACTGCAAGTGCCTTATACCTGCTGGATGTGGATGGGAATAATGTACCGGGTTTTCCCATAAAATTGCAATCGGCGGCCAGCAATGGAGTGGTAGCCGTAGATTTTGAGAAAAACAGAAAATACGCTTTGTTTTTGTGTTGTGACAACGGCAATGCTTACGGGTTTGATCAGAACGGCAAACCCTTAAGCGGCTGGAATCCGCTGCCAGGAATTGGAATCGTTCGGCGGCCGCTTTTGCACTTTCAGGCCCAAAATGAAGATTTTTTGGCGATACAGAACCAAACAGGACGAGTGCACGTGTTAAATCGAAACGGAAATACCCATTTTGAGCCTGTCAAGGTTCCGGAGCCTTCCATTTTGCCTCTTTGGAACCATTCGAATCAATTTATTTTGATGATTGGCGCCTCTGGAACGGTTTACCGGCTTGATTTGAACGGAAAATTGAGTCATGAAACTTCCGGGGGTGTTGATCGATCTTGTAAGGCCGCAGCAATTGATTCGCAAAATGAAATTGTGTATTTGTTAGACCAACAAGGCATAAAAATACAGGATTTCGGAAATCGGAATAAAGGGGCATGGCCAATTGTTACCGATACCCTTTATGGCATTGGATCGGGCCAAATAGGTGTTTTTGACAAAAGAAGGCGCGTTGCCAGAATATATGAGTGGTCGGGGAAGCCGGCGCCTGGATTTCCGATGCCTAGTGAAACGCCGTTGGTGATAGTTTCCGATAAAAAAATGCTCATATTGGCATTCGACAATATATTATATGCGTATAAAGTTGTGAATGTAACCATTTAATACACTGAAAGCAGGGTGTTTTATGAAATAAATAATTGTCGTCTTGTAGATAATTTCAATCAAAATTGGCAAATTGAAAGAAAAGCCAACAAGATCCTCGTACATTTAGCCGCTAATCTATAAATCAAAACTCTTGACAACAATGCCTATGAAGAAGTTCTTCCTTCCGCTGTTCATTTTCATGATGGGGGTCACCGTTGTGCATGCGCAATTGCCTGCGGGTTCCATTGCACCCGACTTTACAGTCACCGATCTGAATGGTAACACCATCAACTTGTACTCATTGCTTGACAATGGCAAAACAGTATATCTTGATTTTTTTGCAACCTGGTGCGGACCATGCTGGAACTATAAAAATACCGGAGCGCTGGAAACCATTTGGGATACCTATGGCCCTCCAGGAACCAATGAAGCCTATGTAATTGCCATCGAATCGGATGCGGCAACCAATACCGCTTGTTTGTATGGTCCGAGCGGATGTGTGGGCGGTACCCAGGGCAACTGGGTTGCAGGTACCAACCATCCGATCGTGGACAATTCCTCAGTGGCGGGCTCGTATGCAATTAACTACTATCCAACCATATACATGGTGTGTTCAGACCATAAAATATATGAAACAGGTCAATTGAATGCAACCGGGCTTTGGGCTAAACGGTCGCAGTATTGTGCGCCGCCGCCGCTTGTTGTCAATGTGGATAATGTGACCAATGTGAAATGCTTTGGAACATCCTCAGGCGCGATCAATATTTCGGTAACAGGCGGCGTGACGCCTTACACCTACCATTGGTCGAACAACGCTACGACTCAGGATATTTCTAATTTGGCAGCCAATACCTACACCTGTACCATTACGGCAGCCAATGGTACTACCATTACAACCGGGCCAATTGTTGTAAATGGACCTTCATCTGCGCTTGGTACCACGTTGGTTGAATCGACGCCGATGGGTTGTAACGGCGTATTTGCTTCTCTGACCGTTGGCGGCACCGGCGGTTGGGGTAATTATTCCTACTTATGGAATGGTGGCAGTAATGATCCTACCATCAATGGTTTGGTTCCTGGAAATTACACCGTTACAGTAACGGATAACTCAGGATGCTCAAAATCAAATACTTTTACTGTAGCTCCTGCGGTTTATCCAACGGCAGTTGTGGCTCCGCCTGCTTCAATAAGTTGCCTGGTTCCTTCAATTCAGTTAAGTGGATCGGGTTCCAGTTCCGGGCCCAATTTCAGTTACCTTTGGACGGCCTCCAATGGTGGTAATATTGTAAGCGGCGCCACTACACTTACACCCACTGTGAATGCTGGAGG
>JAGWYI010000657.1 GCA_018969455.1 Bacteroidota bacterium
GCCCGGGCATCGGGCACCCAAAGGGCAATGACTTTCACCGCATCGCCGTGTTTTTTGATGTGGTCGGCGATGGGGCTGTCGGAATGCAAGGGCGTGGTGAGCACCAGTCGGATTTTGTCTTGTTTCAAGACGTAGGAGGCACGGTCGCGCACACCGGTTTCCAGGCCGGCGTAGGCCAAAGACTGGAAGCCAAATGCCGTTTTGTAGTAGTGTGCCGCCTGCTTGGCATTGCCCACATACAATTCTACATAATCGGTGCCGAGCAGCGGGAGAAAATCGTCTGCGGCTGGGAATATTTTTTCGAGGCTGTATTCGTAATCTGCAATGCCGGTGAGGTTTGCCATGCTGTTGAAATTTAATTTTTTTAAAAAAACGTAGAGCCTGTTAAAATGCACAGGCTCAGTGTCCTTCGATGATCCAGGATTTGTAATAGTCTTCCACATTCAGTTGCAGGGCGGCGTCGGTGATCATCACGGGGCGGAATGGGTCGATCATCACGGCCAGTTCTTCGGTTGCTTTTTTGCCGATGCTGCGTTCGATGGCGCCCGGGTGTGGGCCGTGGGGAATTCCGCCCGGGTGCAGGGTGATTTGCCCTTTTTTGATGTTGTTGCGGCTCATGAAATCGCCATCGACGTAATATAAAATTTCGTCGGAGTCGATGTTGCTGTGGTGGTAAGGCGCCGGAATGGCCTCGGGATGGTAATCGTACAGGCGCGGCACGAAGGAGCACACGACAAAGCCGTCGGCTTCGAATTGCTGGTGGATGGGCGGTGGCATGTGGATGCGCCCGGTGATGGGTTCAAAATCGAAAATAGAGAAAGCATAGGGGTAAAGATAGCCGTCCCATCCGATCACATCGAAGGGGTGGGTGCCGTACACATACGGATACATATTGCCCTGTTTTTTGATAAATATTTGAAAATCACCCTTTTCGTCATATGTTTCGAGATCCTGTGGCAATTTGAAGTCGCGTTCGCAGAAAGGCGCATGCTCCAGCATTTGTCCGTATTTGTTGCGGTAGCGCTCGGGCGTGCGCACGGGGCTGAAGGACTCCACGAACAAGATGCGGTTGTCTTCCGAGTCGAATTCGATTTGATAAATGGTTCCGCGCGGGATTACCAGATAATCGCCGTAGGCAAAAGCGATTTTCCCAAAGGCTGTTTTGAGCACCCCGCTGCCCTGGTGTACAAACAAAATTTCGTCGGCATCGGCATTTTTGAAAAAATAATCTTCGGCGCCTTTGCGGGGCGCCGCCAGGCCAATGTGCAGGTCCTGGTTGACAAACAAGGCTGTGCGACTTTCGAGGTAATTGTCGATTGCGGGCAATTCAAATCCCTGAAAACTCAGCGCTTCCAGATTTTTGTGGATGGCCACATGCGGCTGCACGGGATAGGGTTCGCCCCGGTACTTCACGATGGTAGGCGGGTAGAGGTGGTAAACGAGCGACGAAACCCCCGAAAAGCCTTGCGTGCCAACGAGTTCTTCGGCGTATAATTTACCATTGTCTTCCTGGCGGAATTGAACGTGTCGCTTCCTCGGAATTTTTCCAAGGCGATGATAGAGCATAGGTGGTCGGGCTGATGAAACAAGTCAGCAAAGTTGACTCGGCTTTGGCGCGCCATAGATGACAAAAAGTAATTGTGGGTATGACTTTTGTCAATATTTGTAAATGATTGGAAAGGCTACCCCAACTCTCGATGCGCGGGATTTTATTTCATTCCAACTTATTTGCCAGTTTCCGCCTTTTCCATTGGAAAAAAACCAGGTCTATTGTTTTCTTGTTGGAAAAACGACGATGCCCAAACCAAGGTTAGACTTTCCACTTGTATTATCACCCCTTATTATATAGCTATGTGCGAGTTGAAATTTAAAATTAGGCCAGCCAGCGCGCAAAGTAATGCCCGGCTCAAAAAAGATCTGTGACCGATGAGCACGCAGGGCGTCTTCCTCCCAAAAAGAGGACCGCGGGTTTGTATTATAAAAATGAATCGAATTATAATTTAACCAAACCTGCCGGCCGCTCAAGATAAAATCGAAATGTGGTGAACGCCAGGACAAGGCAGGTTGAATATAAAAGTAACGGGACCGCACCAAAGAATTGCTTCCTTCATAATCCACATCAAAATACTGGTAGTCATATTTGCCAGCCCCATAGCCAGCCATTGCGGAAAGATGCCAGCTTCGATCTGGACGGTCATTCGGAATAAGGTAGTACCAACCAGCCCCAAAACTATATTGATTGGCTTTTCCCGTTATAATGGCTACTTTATTTTGATTGTACTCGGCGGGCTTGAACCACATAAAATCGCCGCCTAAAAACCAGTGATTCAGTGGGGAATAGGCTGCTTGCAAGGCACC
>JAGWYI010000658.1 GCA_018969455.1 Bacteroidota bacterium
AGTCCGGTACGGCACACATAAATATCTTGCCAGCCATCGGCATTTACGTCGGCGATGGTAACGCCGGTTTTTTCACCTTCGAAGGCTTCCACACCGGCTTGTTTGGCTACCTCGGAGAATTTGAAGTTGCCCTTGTTTTGAAACAATTTGCAGGCGCCTTGCGTGCTCACCATGTAAATGTCTTGCAGGCCATCGTTATCGAAATCGAGAATTCCGACACCGCCTCCGTTGTACAGGTATGAATTGGAAAGGATCCAATTGTTGTAATCTTCTTTGATGTTGTTTTCAAATTCAAAACCTGATCCTGTTACACGTTCAAAGAGCGCATCAGCAGGCGGAGTAGTCACCTTCGAGTCGGGAGCGAAGCCCTGATTTTTACCGCATTTGGGCAGAAAGATGCCACAAAGAAGCAGTGATAGAAGCAATATGCCTTGTTTAGTCATGATCAAATTATTCGTTTTTCCAGGCATCCCGTTCGGCAGACATTGCCCAGGCGGCGCCATTGTTTTCAATTGCATTAAACATAGGAAGCCATTCGGCTGGTCCGGCCGATTGGGTCAGGATTTCATGTCTTCTTAGTTGGAGAATGATATCGAGCGGGTTAATTAGTACCGGGCAGGCCTCTACGCAGGCATTGCAGGTGGTACATGCGTGAATTTCTTCGGGTGTAATGTAATCGAACAGGGTTTTTCCATCCTGATGGTTTTCGCGGGTGAATTTTCCGGAATCCAGGTTTCGGCCTACTTCTTCTGCGCGGTCGCGCACATCCATCATAATTTTTCTGGGAGATAATTTTTTGCCGGTAATATTAGCCGGGCAGGCGGCGGTACATCGACCGCATTCGGTGCAGGAATAGGCTTGCAAGAGATTGATCCAAGACAAGGAAAAAACATCATTGGCGCCAAATTCAGGCAATTCAGTACCGGCAGGGGCATCGGGTTGGTCCAATCCCATCATAATACGCACCTCTTTTTGTATTTCGGGCATATTATTCATTTCCCCATTGGCGTTTAATCGGGCATACCAGGTATTGGGAAAAGCCAGAAGGATGTGCAGATGTTTGGAATAAGGTAGATAAATCAGGAATCCAAATACAGTGAGAATGTGCAACCACCATCCGAAACGTTCTACCCTGATGAGCACTTCCGTATTGAGGTTTCCAAAGAGTGCAGGTCCAAGCCAGCTGCTTATTGCAAAAGCACCGGTAGGGTGGTAATGTTCCAAATTGCGCAGTTGCAGGGCCTTGTCTCCGCCATTCATGCAAAAAATGCCCACGATCAGGATAATTTCACCCAGCAGGATGAAATTGGCATCCTGAAAAGGGAAACCTTTGAGTTCTGGTTTTTGGAAACGGCTGATTTTCAAAATATTCCTTCTCGCAATAAAGGCGATGGTTGCTACCAGGGCAAGTAACGAAAGGATTTCGATGAAGCTAATGACAAATGTGTAGAAATTGCCCAAATAAGGGGCAAAAAACCGATGGGATCCGCTGATGCCGTCAACTGCGATTTCGAGCAGTTCAATTTGGGTTACCACAAAAGCCACATAAATAAACAAATGCAACACGGCTGGTATCCAGTTTTTGAACATTTTTTGCTGACCCAGGGCAATTAATAAGGTATTGCGCCAGCGCTGACCGGCATCACCGGATACGATTGTATCCTTACCCAGGAAAATGTTGCGGCGTACCCGAGTGAAACCCCGGAAAGCAAGCCATAAAGCGCTGGCAGAAACCAGCATAAACATAATAGATGGTATCATGTGTAGCGAACAAGGGTTGGCATTTTGCCATTGCAACCCCAATTAAATAAAAAAATGTTAACCGAGGCGAAAAGTACAGCGATAAGCATAGACTTTTGCAGAAATTTACTGCCAAGTTCCACCTTATTTTAAAATTTTAATGCACGCACCATGCGCATACTCGATAATCGTCAGATTCGGCAAAAGATCAAACGTATTGCCATCGAACTTCTGGAAAGGCATTCCGATGAGCCAGAGCTGATTTTTGCCGGTTTGAACACCAAAGGCTATGGTTTTGCACAACTGCTGCAAAAAGAGCTGGAAAAGCTCAAGCCTGCATCCATGTCCATTACGATGACCCGCATTCATCTGAATCCGGCCAATCCGATTGATTACCAACCTTACATCGATTTGCCCCTTTCAGATTTGGATCAAAAACCCGTTGTAGTAATTGATGATGTGGCCAATACCGGCCGTACCATTTTTTATGCGATTTTGCCCTTGTTGCAAGTGGTTCCAAAATGCGTGGAAGTAGCCGTTTTGGTAGATCGCAAGCACAAACAATTTCCCATCAATGCCGATTATGTAGGCTTGTCGCTCGCAACAACCTTAT
>JAGWYI010000659.1 GCA_018969455.1 Bacteroidota bacterium
GCACTCCCTGGCCAACGCCCAAAACCTGATCCTCCGGGTGGAAAGCGATCAGGCCAAAATTGTGATGGATTACGACCCCGAGCGTTTGCTGCAAATTGTCCACAACCTGTTGTCTAATGCCATCAAGTTTACGCCTTCCGGGGGTAAAGTAGTGCTGCGCGCCAATCGTGAAGGAACGTGGTTGCAGCTCAGCGTTACCGATACCGGCGCGGGTATTCCACCTGAAGAATTGCCGCAACTGTTTGAGCGGTTTTTCCAGGCCAAAAACCAGGAACACGCCAAGGCGGGCGGCACAGGCATCGGGCTTTCGCTGACCCGCGAATTAGTCAAGGCCATGGGAGGCGAGATTTCGGTAGAAAGTACCGTGGGCGTGGGTTCTGCTTTTTTCGTGAAATTGCCGGTTACGAATACCAACGCTTTTGAGGAAAAGGCGGTCGAAATACCCAAAATCCTGCTTACAAACCGCCTGCCCGCCGTTTTGTCGGCGAACATCGAATCCGACCAGTACCATATCCTGCTAATCGAAGACAACCCGGATGTGGTAGAATATCTCGATGCCTGTTTACAGGGTGCGGTAGACCGCGAGGGTCGCGCCTACGTGTTGGATTTTGCCTACAACGGCCAGGCGGGCATCGACAAAGCCCTTGAAACCGTGCCGGATCTTATCGTGAGCGATGTGATGATGCCTTTTAAAGATGGTTTTGAAGTAGTGGATGTTTTGAAAAACGACGAGCGCACGAGCCATATACCCATCATCCTGCTTACGGCAAAAGCCGATGTGCTAAGTCGCCTCACCGGACTGCGCAAAGGTGCCGATGCTTATCTCTCCAAGCCTTTTCATCAGGAGGAATTGCTGGTAACGACGGATAATCTGCTGGAAACGCGGCGGAAACTGCAATTGAAATACCAGCAACAAATACTGGAACCGGAAACGCTCACAGTGGCAACTGCTGCCGTGGAAATGGAGGATGCTTTTCTCCAAAAGGTGCGTGCAGTCATCGAAGCACATTACGCGGAGGAGGATTTCGGACTGCCGCAACTCTGCCAGAAAATCGGCATGAGCCGCTCGCAATTGTTCCGCAAATTAAAGGCCCTTACGGACATTGCGCCTTCCGACCTCATCCGTTTGCACCGACTTAACAAAGCCAAGTCCTTGCTTGAAAGCGGCGCAGTTAATGTAGCGGAGGCTGCCTGGCAGACGGGTTTTAAAGATCCTTCTTATTTTTCCAAATTGTACCAGGAGGAATTTGGGGAAGCGCCGAGCGCAACCCGCAAATAACTGACAATCAATATGCTCTAAAACAAATCATGCATCGTCAAGATATGCTCAACCAAACCAAGGCTGTGTTTATTGTGCTCCATGCCAAAAGTGGTCATTAAGACGACCATTAGATGCTTTTTCGTTTTGGTTTTTTCTTTAAAAGCCCACATTTGATGGCGCAAGGTTTTAGCATCGGCTTCCGATAAAGTGAATTCCGTATTGTAAAATTTGATTTCAAACAGGTTGATAATTTGGTCATTTCGGTCTAAAACGAGGTCGATTTGTACGCCGCGAACTTCATCATTTCCTTTTTGAAAAAAGCTGGAGGATTGGGTATAAACGCCTGAAATACCCAGGGCTTTTTTGATGTTGGGCAAATGTTTCAGGCAAGTGTTTTCGTAGGCATAACCCGACCAAACTTTAGCGGTTGGGGTTTGGCTCAATTGATTCCATGTCTCGTTGCCACTGTCTTTATTGTGTTCAATGAAGCGGAGATAAAACAAGGAATATTCATCCGTTAGTCGGTAAAGCATATCTTTTTTGCGTTTTCCGAAGGGATAATAGGATGTAATAAACCCGGATTGTTCCAATTCTTCCAATACCCTGGAGGTATTACCGCCTTCGGCAAGTTGAGCGTTTTTTACAATAGCGGGTCGCGTCAAACCTTGTCGGGATTGCGCTAAGGCTCTGACCGCTGCAATATGGTTATCGGCATTGGCAAAAAGGGCAGCATAAAGTCTTGAAAACTCATCCCGAAGCAGGCCGTTCTTGGAAAAACAAATATCATTGATGTTTTGTGTAGCGCTTTTACCCGCTTTTATTTCATTCAAATAATGCGGAATACCGCCCATTGCCATATAGATTTGGATAATTTGATAGCGGTCGTAAAAAACATTGCGGCTTTGTAAATAAGCCTCCGTTTCACGCAATGTGAAAGGGGCTAAAAATACCCGCTTTGTGATGCGGTTATGTAAGCCGCCTCTATCGTTCACTATTTTTTGTATCATCCATGAAGCCGCCGAGCCGCAAATGACAACGACAATATTGCGCGTTTCAGCCCAACTGTTCCAAAACCAGCCCAA